>JANXVK010000640.1 GCA_025351675.1 Rhizobacter sp. | reverse complement strand
ATCGACTGCTGCTTGTGGCGATCGAAGTGATCGGGGTCGGTCTTGCCCATCAAGATAAAGATTTCGCAACGCTCGTTCATCGCGCCGGTGATGTACCACTTGCGGCCGTTGATCACGTACTCGTCGCCTTCGCGGCGGATGCTGCAGGCGATGTTGGTCGCATCGCTTGAGGCCACATCGGGCTCGGTCATCGCGAACGACGATCTGATCTCGCCGGCGAGCAGCGGCTTGAGCCAACGCTCCTTCTGCGCAGCGGTGCCGTAGCGCGCGAGCACTTCCATGTTGCCGGTGTCGGGTGCCGAGCAGTTGAAGACCTCGGAGCACCAGTAGCGCCGGCCCATGATCTCGGCCAGCGGCGCGTACTCGAGGTTCGTCAGCCCGCCGGCCTGTTCGTCGCCCGGGTGCGGCGGCAGAAACAGGTTCCACAGGCCCTGTGCGCGCGCTTTCGCCTTCAAGCCGGCCATCATCGGCAGCTCGGCATAGGCGCGGCCGGCCTTCGCGTTCACGGCCAGTTCGGCGTCGTGGCGCGCATCGTTCGGGTAGATGTGCTCGTCCATGAACCCGAGCAACCGCGTGCGCAGTTCGATGACCTTGGGGGAGAACTCGAATTCCATGGCGATCCTCTGTTGTCGTGAGCCGGGAAGATACGCAAGCGTCGTGCAGCGTGTTGTCTTTCAGGCGACAAGCCGGCGCGTGCACGAGTTCTCCGACCGGGTCAATGCGCTGATCCGCGGATTCATCGCGTCGGGCCGATAGACTGCCTTCGCATGACGATTGCCAAAGCCGATTTCATCGAAGGTCTGGCCAAGGGCCTCGCCGTGCTCGAAAGCTTCGACACGGAGCGCCAGCGGCTGAGCGTGAGCCTCGCCGCGAGCCGCACCGGCTTGAGCCGCGCAGCGGCGCGGCGGCAACTGCTGACCCTCACGCACCTCGGCTACCTCGAGACCGACGGCAGCCACTACTGGCTTTCGGCGCGGGTGCTGCGCTTCTCGGGCAGCTACCTCGCTTCGGCGCGTCTGCCGCGCCTGCTGCAACCGACGCTGAACCGGCTCGCCGCGCAGACCGGCGAGTGGTTCTCGGCCGTCGTGCTCGACGAGCGCGAGGTCGTGATCGTCGCGCGCAGCGGCTTCTTCGAGACCTCCACCGCCGCCGATTCCCGCCCGCTGCTGCGCGCCTACGGGCTGCACCTCGGCGCGCGGCTGCCGGCGCACGCCACGTCGACCGGGCGCGTGCTGCTCGCCGCGCTCGAACCCGCCGCGCTCGATGAATGGATCGCCGCACAACCGCTGCCACGCCTGACCGCACGCACGACCACCGACGCCGCCGCGTTCCGCGCGCTGCTCGCCACGGTGCGCGCTGACGACTTCTGCCTCGCCAGCGAGGAGCACGAGGCCGGCGTGGTGGCGCTCGCCGTTCCGCTTCGCAACATGGCCGGTCAGACGATCGCGGCGCTGAACGTCGTCAGTTCGCCGGCGCGATTGCAGCGCGTCGCGGCGCGGCGCTCGCTGCTGGCGCTGCTTTCGGATGCGGCCTCGGAGTTGCGCGGGTCGCTGTGAGAAATTGTGCGCTTGCCGCACAGACACACCGACAATCGCACCGTCGTCGACTTGCCTGCCTGCCTTGTCGCGCCCGCAGCGCAACACTGCGCGCCGGACCAAGAAGACTGCGCGAGGAAACCGCAATGAGCATCCAACGAACCCAAGTCGCGATCATCGGCGCCGGCCCGGCCGGCCTGCTGCTCGGCCAGTTGCTGCACCGCGCCGGCATCGCCAGCGTGATCGTCGAGCGCCAAGGCGGCGAGTACGTTCTGGGCCGCATCCGCGCCGGGGTGCTGGAGCAGACCACCTGCGATTTGCTCGACGAAGCCGGCGTCGGCGCCCGCCTGCACGCCGAAGGGCTGGTGCACGGCGGCATCGAGTTGGCGTTCGGCGGCGCGCGGCACCGCATCGACATGCACACGCTGACCGCCGGCAAGCACGTGACGGTCTACGGCCAGACCGAGGTCACGCGCGACCTGATGGAAGCGCGGCACGCGGAGGGGCTCACGACCGTCTACGAGGCGAGCGACGTGGCGCTGCACGATTTCGACGGCACGCACCCGTGCATCACGTACACGCACGGCGGCAGCGCGCACACGCTGCACTGCGACTTCATAGCCGGCTGCGACGGCTACCACGGCGTGAGCCGCGCGAGCGTGCCCGAGGGCGCGCTGCGCACGTTCGAGAAGGTCTACCCATTCGGCTGGCTCGGCATCCTCGCCGACACACCGCCCGTGTCGCACGAGCTGATCTACTCGAATCACGCGCGCGGCTTTGCGCTGTGCTCGATGCGCTCGCCGACGCGCACCCGCTACTACGTGCAGTGCCCGCTCGAAGACAAGGTCGAGCAATGGAGCGACGCCGCGTTCTGGGACGAACTGCGCGCCCGCCTCGACCCGGCCGCGGCCGAGGCGCTGGTGACCGGCCCGTCGATCGAGAAAAGCATCGCGCCGCTGCGCAGCTTCGTCGCCGAGCCGATGCGCTTCGGTCGGCTCTTTCTGGCCGGCGATGCCGCGCACATCGTGCCGCCCACCGGCGCGAAAGGCCTGAACCTCGCAGCCTCGGATGTGCGCTATCTTTCGCGCGCGCTGATCGAGCACTACGGCGACAAGAGCAGCGCCGGGATCGATCACTATTCCGATGCCTGCCTGAAGCGCGTCTGGAAAGCAGTTCGCTTCTCGTGGTGGTTCACCTCGTTGATGCACAAGTTTCCCGACACCGGCGAGTTCGGGCAGAAGCTGCAGCAGGCCGAACTCGACTACCTCGTGCACTCGCGAGCTGCCTCAACAGCGCTGGCTGAGAACTACGTCGGGATGCCGTTCGAGGCAGCCGGCCATCCCGTCTGACCCGAAGACAACGCGTCGCCCAGGTGCTGGACAAACGGCACACGCTGTGTAGCATTGAAAATGATTTCAATGCCGCTCCGGTCATCGCACCGGACATTTTCATTGGAATAGGTCTTGCAATCAGGTGATCGGGGGCGCTTCATGCGTTCTTTTCCGGAGCATTTATGAAATTGATTACATCGAGCGCTTGGCTCGCTTCCGCTGTTGCCGGCAAACGGTTCGCGGCGTTGATCGCAGTCTTGTTCGCGGCCCAGATGGGCGGCGCGGCGAAAGCCGCCGAGCCCGGCACGCTGGTGGTCGGCACGTACCGGCCGACGCTCACCCTCAACCAGGCGCTCAACCCCGACTACACGTCGACGTTGCCGGGATCGCAGATTTTCGCGAGCCTGCTTCGGTTCGATGCGAAGAAACAACCGCAGCCGTACCTCGCGAAGTCGTGGAGCTGGTCACCTGACCAGCGCGCGTTGACGCTCAAGCTGGTCGAGAACGGCCTGTTTCACGACGGCACGCCTATCACCTCGAAGGACGTGAAGTTCTCGCTGATGACCGTCAAGGGCCTTGCCGGGCGGGTCTCCAAGTTGCAGCAGATCACGGACATCCGCACGCCCGATGCGTACACCGTCGTCGTCCAGCTCGACCGGCCGGCCCCGTCGATCCTGTTGGCGATGTCGAGTCCTTTCCTGCCGATCATGCCGGAGCATGTGTACGGGCAGGGGAGCATCCGCACGAACCCGGCGAACACGGTCGGCGCCGTCGGCTCGGGCCCGTTCAAACTCGTCGAGTTCAAGGCCGGCCAATACGTGACGCTGGAGCGATTCGACAAGTTCTTTCTCGGCCAACCGAAGCTGCAACGCATCGTCTTCAAGGCAGGTGCTGATCTTCAGACGCTGGTGCTCGGCCTGGAGCGCGGCGAGATCGACGTGATTCCCTACATGTACGACTGGCGCCTGGTGAAGCGGCTCTCGGCCGACCCGCGCTTCGCGGTCACGGGTGAAGGCTACGGCGGCATCGGGCCGCTCAACAACCTGATGTTCAACCTTCGGCACAAGCCGCTCGACGACGTTCGCGTTCGCAAGGCGATCGCGTACGCGATGGACCGGCCGTTCATTGCCAAGACCCTGCTCGGCGGTGCGACGACCGTTGCCTACAGCCCGCTCGCACCCACCACACCCTTCTATACCGACAAGGTCGAGACCTATCCGACGGATCTGAAAAGGGCGGCGGCGCTGCTCGACGAAGCCGGCCTCAAGGCCGGGCCGGACGGTACCCGCTTCAAGCTCACGATCCACTACCCGCCGGGCAATGTCGACTATCACAAGAACGGGGCGGAATACACACGCTCGCAGCTTCGCAAGGTCGGCATCGATGTCGAGGTGCGAGCCACCGATTTCGTGAGCTGGTTGAAGGCACTCGCGACTGGCGATTTCGACCTGTCGATGGTTTCGTTCTTCAACTTCGGCGATCCGGCCTTCGGCGTTGCGCCGCAGTATTCGTCGGCCAACATCCAGCCGTTGCCGTATGCCAACAACGCGAACTACCGCAACGCGGCAGTCGACGATCTGCTGGAAGCGGGCTCGGTCGAGATCGATCCTGTCAAACGCGAACGCATCTACGCGCAGTTCCAGAAGGTGGCGATGGACGAGTTGCCGATCCTGCCTCTCACGGTGCTGAAGTTCCACACGGTCGTGCGCAAGGGGCTGCTGGATCTGCCCTCGGGATTCTGGGGAGCCGCAGCACCGTTCAACGACGTCCGGTGGTCGCCGGAAAGCGGCAAGTAGTCAGCTCTTTTCCGCCGTGAACATCGTCGGGTTCATCACGAGCCGAATCGCCAACGCGCTCGGCCTCATCGTCGCGGTGCTGGTGTTCAGCTTTCTGCTGATGCATCTGGCGCCGGGCGACCCGGCACTCGTGATCGCGGGCGAGTCGGCCGACAGCGCGACGCTCGAGCAGGTGAGGAAGCTCTACGGTTTCGACCAGTCGATTCCGCAGCAACTCGCCGGCCACCTCTGGCGAATCGCCCACGGCGACCTCGGGCAGTCCTACTTCTTCAACGCCCCCGTGAGTCAGCTCGTGCTCGAGCGCGTGCCCGCGACCTTGCTCCTGGTGGGAACCGCGATCACGGTCGCCGTGCTGCTCGGCACGTCGCTCGGCGTCTTCGCCGCCTGCCGGCCACGCGGCTGGGCGAACGCCACCATCACGGTGCTCTCGGTCGTCGGTTTCGCGGCCCCGGTGTTCTGGACCGGCATCGTGCTCATTCAGCTCTTCGCGTCGCACTGGGCCGTGTTTCCGGTCAATGGCATGCGTGACGTGAGCGTCACGTCGAAAGGCATGCTCGCCCACGCCATCGACGTGCTGCATCACCTGGTGCTGCCGGCCAGCTCGCTCGCGCTGTTCTACGTCGCGCAATACAGCCGCCTGTCGCGCGCCACGATGCTCGATGTGCTGAACGCCGACTACGTGCGGACCGCCCGCTCGAAAGGCATGCCCGAACTTGTCGTCGTGTTCAGGCACGCGCTGCGAAATGCCATCCTTCCAGTGCTTACCGTGCTCGGTTTGCAGGTCGGGCAGTTGTTCGCCGGCGCGGTGCTGGTCGAGGCGGTCTTCAGTTGGCCCGGCCTGGGAACGCTCGCGTTCGAGGCGATCCTGCGGCGCGACACACCGGTGCTGCTGGGCATCCTGCTGCTCTCCGCGGTCATCGTCGTGCTGACGAACATGGTCATCGACGTGCTCTACCGCATGATCGATCCGCGCGTCGGCGCGGGCAGCGCGAAAGGGTCGGCGCCGTGAACGCCACTTCAAGCGCAGACGATCCGGTTGCCGGCTCGCCAGCCTCGCAGCGCCCGACCCGAGAAGCGCGCGAGCCCGGCGCTTTGCGAATCTTCTGCCGCAACATTCCGGCCCTCGTGGGGCTCGTGCTGTGCATCCTGATCGTCCTCGGCGCCGTTGCAGGCCCGTGGATCTACAACGTCGAGCCGTTCGACACGGTCGGCGCACCGCTCGCGATGCCCGGCGAAGAAGGCGCGCCGCCCCTGGGCACCGACTACCTCGGACGCGATCTGCTCGCCGGGCTCATTCATGGCGCCCGGGCGACGCTGCTCGTCGGCGTCGCGGCCACCGTGCTCGCCATGGCGCTCGGCGTCGTGGTGGGGGCTCTGGCCGGCTACTACGGTGGGCGTGTCGATGGCTGGCTGATGCGCCTGACCGAGTTCTTCCAGGTGATGCCGCCGGTGCTTCTCGCGATGGTGCTCATCATCCTGCTGCGGCCGACCTTGATGGTCGAGGCCGTGGCCATCGGTGCTGCGAGCTGGACGAGTGCGGCCCGGCTCACCCGTGGTGAATTTCTTCGCATCAGGCACCTCGACTACATCTCGGCGTCGCGCACGATGGGTGCGAGCGACGGGTACCTCATCTGGCGCGTCATCCTGCCGGCGGCGCTGCCGCCGCTGGTCATTTCGGCGACCCTGACCATCGGCGCGGCGATCCTCTTCGAAAGCGGCCTGAGCTTTCTCGGCCTGTCGAATCAGAACACGATGAGCTGGGGCCTGATGATCGGCGGCAACCGCCCGTACATGCTCGAGAACTGGTGGGCGACCACCCTGCCCGGCGCGGCGATCTTTCTCTCGGTGCTTGCCGTCAGCCTTGTAGGCGACGGGCTGAACGAAGCGCTCAACCCGAGGCTGCGCGAGCGATGAACACGAACGCCCTCGAAAACCCGGCGCGCCGTGACGAGCCCGTGCTGTCGGTCAAAGGCCTCAACCTCGTGCTCGACACGCCGGGCGGCGCCAAGCAGATCCTCTACGACATCGACCTCGAAGTGGCGGCCGGCGAAACGCTGTGCCTGGTGGGCGAGTCGGGCAGCGGCAAGAGCATGACCGGCCTGGCGCTGCTCGGCCTCGCGCCACGCAGCGCGCGCGTCACCGCCGACAGCATTCGTCTGGGCGGAGAAGAGATCTTCGGTGCCGATGCGTCCCGCATGCGGTCGCTGCGCGGCCGGCGCGTGGCCATGATTTTTCAGGAGCCGATGACGGCGCTCAACCCGCTGCTGACAATCGGTCTGCAGATCACCGAATCGCTGCGACAGCATCGCATCGTCCCGCGTGCGCAAGAGCGGGAACGGGCCGAGTCGCTGCTGCATTCGGTGGGCATCGCCGACCCTGCGCGCCGTCTCGATGCCTACCCGCATCAGTTGTCAGGCGGCATGAGGCAGCGGGCGATGATCGCCATCGCGCTGGCCGCAGAGCCTCAACTCCTGATCGCCGACGAGCCCACGACCGCCCTCGACACGACAGTCCAGGCCCAGGTACTCGATCTGCTCAAGGACTTGCAACGGCGCCTGGGCACGGCGATGATCCTGATCACGCACGACATGGGTGTCGTCGCCGATGTCGCCGACCGGGTCAACGTGATGTATGCCGGCCGCAAGGTCGAAGACGGATCGCTGGCCGATGTGATGTCTTCCCGAGCCCATCCCTACACGCGCGCGCTCGTCGCCTGCATGCCGCGCCGGCAGGCGGGCGGACACGGACCGCGGGTGCCCTTGCCGGAAATTCCCGGGGTCGTGCCTTCCACTTTCGATCTGCCGCGCGGCTGCGCGTTTGCGCCGCGCTGCGCCCATTCGGTGCCCGACTGCGGCCGCGGCGTTCCTGCGCTCGTCGGCCTGGAAGGCAAGCACCGAAGCGCCTGCTGGCGCCAGCAGGAAGGAACGATGCGATGAGCGCCGCCTCGAACGACGTCTTGCTCGAAGTCGACGATCTCTCGGTTCATTTCTCGTTGCCGCGCAAGCATCTTTTCGCGAAGCCCCAAGTCGTGCGGGCGGTCGACGGCGTCAGCTTTCAGGTGAGCCGGGGCCGCACGTTCGGGATCGTCGGCGAGAGCGGCTCGGGCAAGACCACCACGGCACAGGCGGTGATGGGGTTGGTCGCCAAGACCGGCGGTTCGGTGGTCTTCGACGGTGCCGATCGCAGCCGCCTGTCGGCGGCGGAACAGCGCGTGCACCGGCGCGGCTACCAGATGATCTTTCAGGATCCGTACGCTTCGCTCAATCCGCGGCTGCGTGTGGACGAACTCGTTCGCGAGCCACTCGACCTGATGCAGATCGGCGCACCCGCCGAACGCCGCGAGCGCGTCGCTTCGATGCTCGAGGCCGTGGGCCTGCGCAAAGATCAGCATCGGCTGTTTCCGCACCAGTTTTCCGGCGGGCAACGGCAGCGCATCAGCATCGCGCGCGCGCTGGCGTCGAGCCCGAAGCTCGTCGTCTGCGACGAGCCGGTGTCGGCGCTCGACGTCGCGATCCAGGCGCAGATCCTCAATCTTCTGGCGCGCCTGCAGAACGAACTGCAGCTCACCTATCTCTTCATCTCGCACGATCTGCACGTCGTCCGCTACCTGTGCGACGACATCGCGGTGATGTACCTCGGCCGCAT
>JANXVK010000633.1 GCA_025351675.1 Rhizobacter sp. | reverse complement strand
AGATAGAGCAGCGCGGTCAGCGTCGCCACGTCGACCATCAACGCGGTGAACAGTTCGGTGTTGGTGACTTCGCGCTGCTGCCGGCAGCGCAGTTCGCTGGCGATGTTGAATCCGACGAGGCAGACCAGCACCGTGAGCATCGCCACGATCGGCAACGGGACGCCGAATCCGAAATGCGTGGCAGCGATCGTCGCGACTTGGCCGACCACGGCGATCCAGCGCAGCTGGATCAGCTGCTGCATGTTCTTGAAGCCGGGGGCATCGTCGTCGAAGCTCGCGCTGGCCGTGATTTCAGGCGGGTTCGGCACCTTGCTCCTCGCGCATCAGCCGCCATCCACCCGCGGCGGCCATCAGCGCGAGCGTATACCAGGTGATCGCATAGACGAGGTGGTTGTTCGAGAAGGCGATCACCGTGAGGCCCCCGATCGGTGCGTTTGCTTCGGCCGCGCCGGCGTCGGCATCGATGAAGTAGGGTGCAACGTTCGCGAGGCCACGGGCGGTAGCGATGGCTGGCACGTCTCGGGAGAACCAGCGGTTCGTGGACGACTCGTTGCGGCGCAGGAATCCGCCGCCGGGTTCGGTCGGGCGCAGCAGGCCTGTGACACTTGTCGGACCGGTGATGCGCGTGACCCGATCTCGACGTTCGGGCGGCACGAAGCCGCGGTTGACGAGCACCACGCTGCTGTCGGCGAGCTTCAATGGCGTCAACACCCAGAAGCCGGCGCCCCGTTCAGTGAGGGCTTGCACGAAGGTGTCGGCATCGGCCGCGTACTCGCCGGCCACCTGCACATGCCGGTACCCGTCTCGGGTGGCGCTGATCTGTGGCCAGTCTTCCCGCCCCGGTGCATCCACGGCCGGCGCGCGCGTCCGCGCGTCTACGCGTTCGATGAGGTCCAGCTTCCAGGCGCGCCGCTGCACCTGCCAGCTCCCGAGCGCGACAAATCCGGCGAAGAGACCGAGAGCGACGAGCGCGATTGCGGCGCGGTGCGTGGATCGCATCATGCGCGTCAGGGCATGTTTCGCATGTCCTGCATCGACGGCATCATGTTGTGGTTCAGGTGGTACATCACCCACAACGAGCCCGAGAGCGTGATGACGACGAGCACCAGCGTGAACAGCAGCGCGAGCATCGTCCAGCCGCCCTCGGCCTTGCCGTTCATGTGCAGAAAATAGATCATGTGCACGACGATCTGCACCACGCCGATGGCGAGGATCACGATCGCCGTGATGAGCGAGCGGTCGAACACCTTGCCCATCACGAGCCAGAACGGGATCGCGGTCAGGATCGCGGCCAGCACGAAGCCGGTCAGGTAGCCCTTCAGCGTACTGTGGGGCGCACCATCGCCATCGCCGTGGCCGGCGTCATGATGCGTTTCGATATGCGTGCTCATGCCAACACTCCCATCAGGTACACGAAGGTGAACACGCCGATCCAGACCACGTCGAGGAAGTGCCAGAACATCGACAAGCACATCAGCCGGCGCTTGTTCTCGGCCACCAGGCCGTGCTTGCCGAGCTGGAACATCAGCGTGATCAGCCAGACGATGCCGAAGCTGACATGCAGCCCGTGCGTGCCGACTAGCGCGAAGAACGCCGACAGGAACGCGCTGCGCTGCGGGCCTGCGCCCTCGGCGATCAGGTGGTGAAACTCGTACAGCTCCAGCCCGATGAAGCCCGCTCCGAGCAGACCGGTGATCGCGAGCCAGATCAGCACGGCCTTCAGTTTGCCGCGCTGCATCTCGAGCATCGCGAAGCCGTAGGTGATTGACGACAGCAACAGCAGCGAGGTGTTGATCGCCACCAGCGGCAGGTTGAACAGATCGGCCCCGTTCGGCCCGGCCGCGTAGTTGCGACCGAGCACCCCGTACACGGCGAACAGCGCCGCGAACAGCAGGCAGTCGCTCATCAGGTAAAGCCAGAACCCGAGCAGCGTTCCGTTTTGCGGATGGTGCTCTGCGGTCAGGTAGTAGCGCGGGGCGGCGCGGGTTGCCATTGAAGTACTCATCTCAGACCGCTCCCGCCGAGAGCAGCAGCCGTGTGCGCTCGCCCTCGGTCCGGACCACCTCGTCCACGGGGACGTGATAGTCGCGCTTGTAGTTGAACGTGTGCACGATGATCGCCGTCAGCATCGCAGCGAAAGCCACACCCGCCACCAGCCACATGTGCCAGATCAGGGAGAACCCGACGAATGCGCTCAATGCGGCGATCACGAAACCCGCGGCGGTGTTCTTCGGCATGTGGATCGCGATGAAACCGTCGCGCGGCCGCACGTACTGGTTGGCCTTCATGTCGTGCCAGGCGTCTCTTTCGTGGACCACCGGCGTGAAGGCAAAGTTGTAGGCCGGCGGCGGTGACGAGGTCGACCATTCGAGCGTGCGGCCGTTCCACGGGTCACCCGTGAGGTCGCGCAGCGACTCGCGGCGCACGAAGCTCACGACCAACTGGATGATGAACGAGGCGATTCCGAGTGCGATCAGGACCGCGCCGAACGCGGCGATCTGGAACCAGATCTGCAGCGACGGATCGTCGAAGTGGCTCATGCGTCGCGTCACGCCCATCAGACCGAGAACGTACAGCGGCATGAAGGCGAACCAGAAGCCGACGACCCAGAACCAGAACGAGCACAGGCCCCAGAAGCGGTCGAGCTTGTAGCCGAAGGCCTTCGGAAACCAGTAGGTGATGCCTGCCAGCATGCCGAACAGCACACCGCCGATGATCACGTTGTGGAAGTGCGCGATCAGGAACAGGCTGTTGTGCAGCACGAAGTCGGCCGGCGGCACCGCGAGCAGCACGCCGGTCATGCCGCCGATCACGAAGGTGATCATGAAGCCGATGGTCCAGAGCATCGGCAGCTCGTAGCGGATGCGGCCGCGGTACATCGTGAACAGCCAGTTGAAAATCTTGGCGCCGGTCGGTATCGAGATGATCATCGTCGTGATGCCGAAGAACGAGTTCACGCTCGCACCCGAGCCCATCGTGAAGAAGTGGTGCAGCCACACCAGGTACGACAGGATCGTGATCACGACCGTCGCATACACCATCGACGCGTAGCCGAACAGCCGCTTGCCGCTGAAGGTCGAGACGATCTCCGAGAAGATGCCGAAGGCCGGCAGGATCAGGATGTAGACCTCCGGGTGACCCCAGATCCAGATCAGGTTCACGTACATCATCGCGTTGCCGC
>JANXVK010000612.1 GCA_025351675.1 Rhizobacter sp. | reverse complement strand
CTGTCGCGTCGAGCGATGCGACCAACATCGCCTCGCGCATCGAGCGCCAGGGCGACGACTACGTCATCAACGGCCGCAAGTGGTGGATCAGCGGCGCCGGCGACCCGCGCTGCCAGATCTACATCTTCATGGGCAAGACCGACGTCGACGCGCCCCGCCACGCACAGCAATCGATGATCCTCGTGCCGGCGAACACGCCCGGCATCAAGGTACTGCGCCCGCTGTCGGTGTTCGGCTACGACGACGCGCCGCACGGCCACATGGAGATCGACTTCTCCAACGTGCGCGTGCCGGCCAGCAACATCCTGCTCGGCGAAGGCCGCGGTTTCGAGATCGCCCAGGGCCGCCTCGGGCCGGGCCGCATCCACCACTGCATGCGCCTGATCGGCCTGGCCGAGCGCTCGCTCGAGCTGATGTGCAAGCGCGCCTCGTCGCGCGTCGCGTTCGGCCGCACGGTGGCCGAGCAAGGTGTGACCCGCGAGCGCATCGCCGAAGCGCGCTGCCGCATCGACATGGCGCGCCTGCTGACCTTGAAGGCCGCGTGGATCATGGACGTGGCCGGCAACAAGACCGCGAAGGCCGAGATCGCGATGATCAAGGTCGTGGCGCCAAGCATGGCGCTGCAGGTGATCGACTGGGCCATGCAGGCCCACGGCGGCGGCGGCGTGTGTGAAGACTTCCCGCTCGCGGGCTTCTACGCCGGCGCACGCACTTTGCGCTTTGCCGACGGTCCGGACGAAGTCCACCGCAACGCGATCGCGAAGCTGGAACTGGGCAAGTACGCCTAGAGCGCGAATCGAAGGGCGAGGGGCCCCGCGGGGCCACGAAGGGGCCTCTTCGTGGCCCTTGGGGATCGACCAACGCAGCGATCGGCGAGGGAGCGGGCTCGATGCCCGCGACCGAGTGCGGGCGGCACGGCGCCGGGCGCGATCGTCAACGGCCCGTCTTGGACCCGTCGGTCGGAAACGGCTGCCATTCGGTGCTGCGGCCGTTGTAGGTCGAGTCGGCGCCGTGATCGCCCGCCGCGCCGACCACCCGAACGGCTTGCGCCACAGCGGTTTCGAACAGCGCCAGCGCGGCCGCCACCACTTCGGGTTCGGGCGCGTCGAGTTGCATACGCAGGTAGGCGCGGCCGCGCAAGGTCATCAGCGCGAAGGGTGGCTCATCGCGAAGCCAGTCGTTCGCCGCAGCCTCGAGCATGTTCGCGAGCGGCCCTTCGATCCAGGACAGACCGGTGGCCGGCACACTTGCGACCGCACCGAAACGGCTGCGCAAGGCCTTGAGGCTGGTCAGGCTGACCTTCGGAAACATCACCAGCCAGCGCATTTCTTCCGGGGTCTTGGTGCCGATCTGGGTCTGTACGTCGTCGGTGAATTCCTCGAAGGTCTGGCGCTCGAGCGAGTCCATCAGCGGGCGCGACAGCACCAGCATCTGCGCATCGGACGGCAGATCGAGTTCCATCCGCAATCGCAGTTCGTGGCCCGTGATGTAGTCACGCTGTGGCGGGCCCCATTCGATACGCCAAGGCAAACCTTCGAGCGCGCCGTCGATGACGAAGCCGTCTTCGTCGCGCACGCGCTTGAAGCCGTGCCCGTGGCGCCTCGCCCACGCCTCAATAGCGCTGAGGTCGCGGGCTTCCCCTTGGCGAGAGAACAAGCGTTTGAAGGAGTCGAGCATCGCGGCGCCCGATCAACTAGAGTCGCCGCTCAACCGCAGACCACCCGAGGACAGCATGAGTTCAGACATTATCGAAGTGTATTCGTGGGCCACGCCGAACGGGCACAAAGTTCACATCATGCTGGAGGAGTGCGGCCTGCCATACCGTGCGCACGCGGTCGACATCGGTGCGGGCGACCAGTTCAGCGCAGAATTTCTCGCGATCAGCCCGAACAACAAGATTCCTGCGATCGTCGATCCGAACGGCCCCGATGGCGCACCGATCTCGCTGTTTGAATCGGGCGCGATTCTCATGTACCTGGCCGCCAAGACCGGCCGGTTCATGCCGGCGAGCACGCGTGGCCGCTACGAGATGCTGGAGTGGCTGATGTTCCAGATGGGCGGTGTCGGCCCGATGCTCGGCCAGGCGCACCACTTCCGCATCTACGCGCCCGAGAAGATCGAGTACGCCGTGAACCGCTACACCAACGAGGCGAAGCGCCTGTACGGCGTGATGAACAACCGCTTGGCAAAGAGCAGGTACATGGCAGGCAAGGAGTACGGAATCGCCGACATCGCGATCTTTCCGTGGCTGCGCTCGTGGAAGAACCAAGGCATCGACTGGGTCGACTACCCGCATCTGAAAGGCTGGTTCGACGAAATCGCCGCGCGCCCGGCGGTACAGCGCGGTGTCGAGGTGCTGGCCTCGCAGCGCAAGCCGCTGGTCGACGACAAGGCGCGCGAAACGCTGTTCGGCAGCACCCAGTATCAAAAGCGTTGACCCGGGAACGCCTCGTGAACAAGAACTGCATCGTCGCCGGCCTGCTGATGGCCACCTGCGCCCTCGCCGCCCGCGCCGAACCCGTCGGCGAAGTCGACACCGTATTCAAACTGATCGGCCCCGATCACAAGATCGTCGTCGATGCCTGGGACGACCCGGGCGTCACGGGCGTCACCTGCTACGTCTCGCGCGCCAAGACCGGCGGCATCAAGGGCGCCGTCGGCTTGGCCGAAGACCAGGCCGACGCCTCGATCGCCAGCCGCCAGGTCGGCCCGATCGTCTTCGCCAAGCCGCTGCCGGTACAGCAAGAAATCTTCAACGAGCGCCTGTCGATTCTGTTCAAGAAGCTGCGCGTCGTGCGCATGGTCGACAAGAAGCGCAACACGTTGGTCTACCTGACGTACTCCGACCGCGTGATAGAAGGCTCGCCGCAGAACAGCATCACGGCGGTACCGGTGGACCGGGCGACGCCGATTCCGCTGAAGTGATCACTCCGCGCTGATTGCCACCGTGGCGTGACAGTGCTGACACAACCCGCAGAATCCGACGACTCGTCTCGGCGCGCCCGCTGTCAGTGGGCGGCAGCGCTTTCGGCGCCGATGATGACGCTCGCTCGCGTCTACGTCAGCGTGGTCCCGCTGCTTGACGCGGGCGCCGCGCGCACGCGCGGCGTGCGCGCCGTGCTGACCGACGTGACCGAGCGCCGCCGGGTCGAGGCGGCGCTGGCGGCCAGCGAGGCGACCAACCGCGCGCTGATGAACTCGCTCGCCGACGGCGTGTTCGTCGCACAGGACCAGCGCTTCGTGCATGCGAACACCGCGCTGCCGGCGATGCTCGGCTACGCGCCCGGTGACTTCGTCGACCTGCCGTTCGCGCGCGTCGTCGCAGCCGACATGCTCTCGCTCTGGAACGAGCGCTTCGAGCAGCACATGGGCGCGAGCAGCGAGCCGGTGCGTTCGCACGAGGTGCGCTTTCTGACCTGAGACGGCAGCCGCGAGGTCGAACTCGAACTCGTCGCGACCCGGGCCACGTACCACGGCCGCCCGTCGGTGATCGGCGTGGTGCGCGACATCACCGAGCGCAAGCAGGTCGCGGCCGAAGTCGCGCTGCAGCACATCCGGCTCGAGGAGCGGGTCGAGGAGCGCACGCGCGAGCTGCGTGCCGGCCTTGCCGCGCGTGCCGAAACCGAGAGCTTCGCGCAGACGATCACCGACAACCAACCGACGCTGCTGGCCTACATCGACCCGGCGTTCCGGCTGCGGTTGGCGAATCGCGCCTTCCTGGCCTGGTTCGGCAAGACGCGCGACGAGCTCATCGGCAACGACCAGCGCGAGACGCTGGGCTGGGGCTGGGGCGCGGTGCGCGGTGCGCGGGCGCGGCGACGCGCTCGAGCGGGTCGTACGTGGCGAGGCGCTGGAGTTGCCGA
>JANXVK010000580.1 GCA_025351675.1 Rhizobacter sp. | reverse complement strand
CCGCGGTCGAGCCCCGAGAGCTTCGACCAGTATTTGTCGTACGCGTGGCGCGCGGCGCGGACGGCGCGATCGACGTCTTTCTCGTTCGCTTCGGCCACTTCACTGAGCTTCTGCTCGGTCGAGGGGCTGATGGACAGCGCGGTCGAGCCCGAAGTACGCGCGCAGATCGACCGCACGCTGGCGCAGTTCGCGCACGACGCGATCCGCTTCGACCACATCGTCACGCGCCGTGCCGCTCAGCGCCGCTTTATCGACATGCACATGCACATGCCGGCGCACTGGACGCTCGGCCGAGCGGCGGCCTTGCGCGCCAATGTGGAGCAGGCGCTGATGAACGAGGTGCCGGGCCTGCGCGCGTCGATCCAGCTGCTGCCGTCGAATGTCGAAGCGCAGTTCGACGATCTGGCCGACGCGGTCAAGGCGGCGCCGTGATCGCGCTGATCCAGCGCGTCGCGCGCGCCGAAGTGCAGGTGGCCGGCGCCTCGATCGGCGCGATCGGCGCCGGGCTGCTGGTGCTGGTGTGCGCCGAGCCGCAAGACACCGAGGCGCTCGCCGACAAGCTCGTCGCCAAGCTGCTGAAGCTGCGCATCTTTTCCGACGCCGCCGGCAAGATGAACCTCAGCGTCGCCGACGTGAACGGCGGGCTGCTGATCGTCAGCCAGTTCACGCTGGCGGCCGATGTTTCGGCCGGCAATCGCCCGAGCTTCACCGGTGCGGCCGGGCCGGAACTCGGCCGCAGGCTCTGCGAGCGCGTCGTCGCGACCGCGCGTGCGCTGCACCCGCAAGTCGCCTGCGGCGAGTTCGGGGCCGACATGCAGGTCAGCCTCGTCAACGACGGGCCGGTGACCATTCCGATCACGCTGCGGGGGTGATCGGAGCAGCGGGCCGAGCGCCCGTCCGCCATGGGACGCGAAGAGGCCCACTTCGTGGCCCTCGGCCGGCCCGCATCCTCACGGAGGGTGGCTGCGTACCCGCAGCCGGGTGTGCCATCCGTTCAGTCGGCGTACTGGCCGGCGGCCTTGATGATCGGGCCCCACTTCGCGATCTCCGCGGCGACGAACTTCTTGTGCTCTTCGCCGTTCAGTCGCGCGTCGGTCACGATCACCGCGCCCAGCGCTTCTTCGCGCTTGATGAACTCGGCATCCTTCAGCGCGACGCGCAGCGCGGCGTTGATCTTGTCGGTGACGGCCTTCGGCGTGCCCTTCGGCGCGTACATGCCATGCCAGATCGAGACGTTGAAGCCCTTCAGCCCCGATTCGTCGAGCGTCGGCAGGGTCTTCAGCGCCGGCGTGGTCAGACGCTTGCTGCTCGTGACCGCGAAGGCCTTGACCTTGCCGCTTTCGATCTGGCTCGTGGTGTTGGTGGTCTGGTCGCACATCAGGTCGACCTGGCCGCCGAGCAGGTCGGTCATCGCCGGGCCGGTGCCCTTGTACGGCACAGTTTGCATCTCGATCTTCAACGTGCTCTGGAACAGCAGCCCGCACAGGTGCGAAGCCGCACCGAGGCCGGCGTTGGCCAAGTTGATCTTGCCTTTGTTGGCGTCCATCCACTTGAGCAATTCGGCATAGTTGTTGGCTGGCAGCGTGGGCTTGCCGACCAGGGTCATCGGCACCTCGTTGACCATGCCGAGGTACTCGAAGTCGCCGAGCGTGTCGTAGGCCATCTTGCGGTACAGCGCCGGCGCGGTGCTCATGCCGATGTGGTGCAGCAGCAGCGTGTACCCGTCGTTGCTCGCCTTCGCGACCTTGGCCGCGCCGAGCGTACCGCCGGCACCGCCGACGTTCTCGATGATGATCGACTGGCCGCCCATCGGCTTGCGCAGTGCTTCGGCGAGGTCGCGCGCGACCTTGTCGGTCGGGCCACCGGCCGAGAATGGCACGACGATCGTGATCGGCTTGTCGGGGTATTCGGCGAAGGCCGAGGTCGCGAGTGTGGCGGCGAGGCCGGCGAGCAGGAGTTGCTTCATGAGATGGTGTTCCAAGCGTTGAACAGATGTCGACGCGCGATTGTCCGGAACGCGAGGCCGCGTGGCATCGCGGAAAGTACGTAACCCGAGCGCGGTGCAGGGGTTTGCGCCGCGCGCGTCGCCGATGAGGTCAGACGTAGCGGCGCGCGTCCTCGATCACCTTGCCGTCGTTCGGCAGGCTGCCCGGTGCGCACAGCCGCACGTCGCCGCGCAGCTTGGTGATGTCGCGCATGGTTTCAACAAGGCGCGCCGCCAAGCCCTCGGGTGCACCGTCGGCCTCGACATGCAGCGTCATCGCATCGTTCGCCATCTCGCCGCTGACGACCAGCCGCGCCTTGCGCACTTGGGGGTGACGGCGCGCGATCTCGGCCACTTGGGCCGGGTGCACGAACATGCCGCGCACCTTGGCGGTCTGGTCGGCGCGGCCCATCCAGCCCTTGATGCGGGCGTTGGTGCGCCCGGTCGGGCAGATGCCGGCGAGTACCGCCGACAGGTCGCCGGTGCCGAAGCGGATCAGCGGGTAACCCGGGTTCAGCGTGGTCACGACGACCTCGCCGACTTCGCCATCCGGAACCGGGTCGCCAGTGCCGGGCCGCACGATCTCGACGATGACGCCTTCGTCGAGCACCAGCCCTTCGCGGGCCGCAGTTTCGTAAGCAACGAGGCCGAGATCGGCGGTGCCGTAGCTCTGGTAGGCAGTGACACCGCGGGCGAGCAACCAGTTGCGCAGGCTGGGCGGGAAGGCTTCGCCGCCGACCGAGGCCTTGGTGAGTGACGGCAGCGCGATGCCGAGCTCGTCGGCCTTCTCCAGAATGATTTTCAGAAAACTTGGCGTACCCATGTAGGCCGCAGGCCTGAGCGCGGCCATCGCCTGCACCTGCTGCTCGGTCTGGCCGGTGCCGCCCGGGAACACGGTGCAGCCGAGCGCGAACGCACCACTTTCCATCATCGCGCCGGCCGGCGTGAAGTGGTAACTGAAGCTGTTGTGCGCGAGGTCGCCTTCACGCAGGCCGGCGGCGAACAGCGCGCGGGCCATGCGCCAGTAGTCGGCGGCGCGGCCCTCGGGCTCGTGGATCGGGCCGGGCGACGCGAACACGCGCAGTGCGCGGCGCTGTGGCGGCGTCGCGCCCCAGCCGAGCGCGGAGAAGCCGCCGAACACGTCGGGCGCATTCGTGTCGCGCTGGTGTTCGAGCAACTC
>JANXVK010000535.1 GCA_025351675.1 Rhizobacter sp. | reverse complement strand
CGATCGCCGACCCGTCGCTGGCGAACGCGCAGGCGCGGGCCGATGCGTTCGGCATCGACGCGGTGTACGCCGATGCGCAGGCGATGTTCGCCGCGTCCCGGCTCGATGCGGTCGACATCGCCGCGCCGCGCGAGACCCACGCCGATCTGGTGCGCCTGGCAGCCATGCACGGCATCCCGACGATCTGCCAGAAGCCGCTCGCGCCGACCTTCGACGCCGCATCGCAACTCGTCGACGATGTGAACGCGATCGCCGGCATGCGCCTGATGGTCCACGAGAACTGGCGCTTCCGCCCGTACTACCGGCAGATTGCCGAGTGGCTGCGCGCCGACCGCATCGGCCGCGTGCAGCAGGCACAGATGACGCTGCTCAGCTCGGGGCTGATCGCCGATGCGGGCGGAGCGTTGCCCGCACTGGTGCGCCAGCCGTTCATCGCGACGCTGGACCGCGCGCTGGTGATGGAGATCCTGATCCACCACATCGACACACTGCGCTTCCTGCTCGGCGAGATGACGGTCGCGCATGCGCGCACCGGCCGGTCGAATCCGGCGATGGCCGGCGAAGACCGCGCGACGATCACCTTGGACACCGCCGCCGGCTCGACCGTGCTGCTGCTCGCGAACCTCGGCGCGCATGGCGAGCCGCCGGCGCTCGCCGACCGCCTGACGCTGATCGGCGAGCGCGGCACGATCAAGCTTCTCGGCAATACCCTGACCTGCGAAGGAGAGCGCCCCGACATCCGCCGCTACGACATGCCGACCTGCTACGCCGACTCGTACGCGGCGACGATTTCGCATTTCATCGATTCGCTCACGAGCGGCGACGCGTTCGAGACATCGCCGCAGGACAACCTGCGCACGCTGCGGCTGGTCGAAGACATCTACGCGCAAAATCCGGCCTCATGAACACCCTGCCGATCCGTCCCGAACTCGTGGCCGAACCCGGCGACGCCAGCGCGCCAGAGTCCGAACCGGTCGATGTCGCGAAGGTGCTCGGCGAAGACATCATCTTTGGCCGCCTTGCGCCCGGCACACGCCTCGTCGAAGACCACCTGATCGCGCGCTTCGGCGCGACCCGCCACTACATCCGCCAATCGTTGATCGAGCTCGAGCGCACCGGCATCGTCGTGCGCGAGAAGAACAAGGGCGTGGCGGTGCGCTCGCTCACGCCGACCGAGGTGCGCCAGATCTACGAGGTGCGCGAGCTGCTGCACCGGCAGGCGGCGCTGCGCATCCCGCTGCCGGCGCCGAAGCGCGTGATCGACGAACTCGAGCGCCTGCACGCCGAGTATTCGCGCCATCTGCGCGAGCGCCACTTCCGCGGCATCCACGAAATCAACGACCAGTTCCACCTGACATTGTTCGCGTGCTGCGGCAACGCCTACCTCGTCGATTCGATCAAGCACTACATGTGGCTGAGCCTGCCGGTGCGCGCGAAGAAGACCGCCGACATCGACCGCGCCGTCGCTTCCGAGCGCGACCACCACATGATGATCCAGCTGATGAAGGGCACCGACAGCTGGGCACTCGCGCAACTGTGCGTCGATCACGTGCAGCCGGCGAAAGACAGCTACCTGCAGGAAGTCGAGGAAGCGGCCGCGTACCCGCTCGCGCGACACCACTGACCACCCACCTCGGAGCGACCATGCGCAGCATCTTCCACCTCGCCTTCAACGTTCGCGACCTCGACGGTGCGCGCCGCTTCTACGGCGACGCGCTCGGATGCAAAGAGGGCCGCAGCGCGGCGACTTGGGTCGACTACGACTTCTTCGGCCACCAGATCTCGCTGCACCTCGGCGAGCCGTTCGCGACCGCGCGCACCGGCAAGGTCGGCGAGCACCTCGTGCCGATGCCGCACTTTGGCGTGATCCTCGAACTGGCGGACTGGCAGGCGCTGGCCGACCGACTGACCGCGGCCGGGGTTGCGTTCGTCATTCCGCCGAGCCTGCGCTTCGAGGGCCAGCCGGGCGAGCAGTGGACGATGTTCTTCGTCGACCCGTTCGGCAACCCGCTCGAGGTCAAGGGTTTCCGGTCGCTCGCGACCGTCTACGCGAACTGAGAGAGATCATGAAGACCTACCGCATCGCGACGATCCCCGGCGACGGCATCGGCAAGGAAGTCGTGCCCGCCGGCCGGCAGGTGCTCGAAGCGCTCGCGTCCGCCACCACTGGCGGCAGCACCTTCCGCTTCGAGTTCGAGAACTTCGGTTGGGGCGGCGACTGGTACCGGGCTCACGGGTTGATGATGCCGGCCGACGGGCTCGACGCGCTGAAGGACAAGGACGCGATCCTGTTCGGCTCGGCCGGCGACCCGCACATCCCGGACCACATCACGCTTTGGGGGCTGCGGCTGAAGATCTGCCAAGGCTTCGATCAGTACGCCAACGTGCGACCGACGCGCATCCTCCCCGGCATCGACGGCCCGCTGAAGCGCTGCGGCCCGAACGACCTCGACTGGGTCATCGTGCGCGAGAACACCGAGGGCGAATACGCCGGCGTCGGCGGGCGCGTGCACCAAGGCCTGCCGATCGAAGCCGCGACCGATGTCTCGCTGATGACGCGCGCCGGCGTCGAGCGCATCATGCGATTCGCGTTCGGGCTGGCCCGTTCGCGCCCGCGCAAGCTGCTGACGGTCGTCACCAAGAGCAACGCGCAACGCCACGCGATGGTGATGTGGGACGAGATCGCGCTGCAGATCGCGGCCGAGTTCCCCGACGTGCGCTGGGACAAGGAACTCGTCGACGCCGCGACCGCACGCATGGTGAACCGCCCGGCCACGCTCGACACGATCGTCGCCACCAATCTGCACGCCGACATCCTGAGCGATCTGGCCGCCGCGCTCGCCGGCAGCCTTGGCATCGCGCCGACCGGCAACATCGATCCGGAGCGGCGCTTCCCGTCGATGTTCGAGCCGATCCACGGCTCGGCCTTCGACATCATGGGCCAAGGCCTCGCGAACCCGATCGGGACGTTCTGGTCGGTCGTGATGATGCTCGAACACCTCGGCGAACCGGCCGCCGGTGCGCGGTTGATGAGCGCGATCGAGCAGGTGACGGCAACGCCCTCATTGCACACCCGAGATCTCGGCGGCACAGCCACCACGGTCGAGGTCACCGCGGCCGTCTGCGAACGGCTCGCGTCGGCGAGCGCGCGACGGCCCGACCGAGAACCGACCGAACACTGACAGCCCACCGACAGAACACGGGCAAAGACCCGCGCACGGCCGACCGAGAGTCACAACCAGGAGACAACGCCATGCCCAGTTCATCCTTTCTTCTTCATCGCCGCACCGCGCTCCGCACGCTCGCCATCGCCGCGCTGGCCGCGACCGGTGCTACCGCAATGGCCGAAGACTATCCCCTCAAGGCGATCAGCATCGTCGTGCCGTTCCCGCCCGGAGGAACCACCGACCTGGTCGCACGCGCGCTCGCCGAGGGGCTGACGAAGGGCCTCGGCCAGCCCGTCGTCGTCGAGAACAAACCCGGTGCGGGCACGACGCTGGGTGCCGACTACGTGTCCAAGGCGAAACCCGACGGCTACACGCTGTTGATGGGCGCGGTGCATCACACGATCGCGCCGAGCGTCTACAAGAAGCTGCCGTACGACTTTCAGAGAGACCTGACGCCGATCACCACGGTTGCGATGGTGCCGAACGTCGTCGCAGTGAATCCCGTGGTGACGCCGGTCAAGAACATCGCCGAACTGATCGCACTCGCCAAGACCAAGTCGGCCGCGAAGGAGCCGCTGACCTACGGCTCGAACGGCAACGGCACCGCGCAGCATTTGATCGGCACGCTGTTCCAGCTCCAGACCGGCACCACGCTTCAACACATTCCC
>JANXVK010000533.1 GCA_025351675.1 Rhizobacter sp. | reverse complement strand
TCGATGGGAATCGGGCCAGGGTGCTCGATCGACAGGTAGCTGATGCAGCGGCGTGCATCGAGCCGGTAGGGTGCGACGATCGCCTGGGTCGGGCAGATGTCGATGCAGGCGGTGCAGCTGCCGCAGTGCGCTTCCGCCGGATCGGTCAGCGGCAGCGCGAGGTCGACGTAGATCTCGCCGAGAAAGAACATCGAACCCGCCTCGCGATTCAGCACCAGCGTGTGCTTGCCACGCCAGCCGATGCCGCTTTTCGACGCGAGCTCGACCTCGAGCACCGGCGCCGAATCGGTGAACACGCGGTGACCGAACGGCCCGACCGCATCGGCGAGCCCATCGGCGAGTTTCTGCAGCCGCGCACGCAACACCTTGTGATAGTCGCGACCGCGCGCATACATCGACACCGCGGCCTGTGCCGGGTCGGCCAGGCGCTGCCACTCGATCGTCTGCCAGCCCTCGGCAAGGTGTTGCGGCAGGTAGTCCATGCGTGCGGTGATCACGCGCACCGTGCCCGGCACCAACTCGGCGGGCCGCGCACGCTTCAGCCCGTGTGCGGCCATGTAGGCCATCGAACCGTGAAAGCCGTTGTTCAGCCACTGCATCAGCCCGGCTTCGGCATGGGACAAGTCCACATCGGCCACGCCGATCTGTGAAAATCCCAACTCAGCGGCCTGCACACGCAGCTGCGCCAGCAGTGTTTGCTGCTGTTCCGAACCCACCTTTCGAGTGCCTGACATTTGCCGATTCTAGAAACCCGCACGCAGCTCTGGCTCGACGAGGCTGCTTGCGCCGCCTCGGCCGGCGCGCTGGCGCGCGAAGTTGCCAAGCGCGCGGCACTCACCGATGCCTTCATCGAACTGCATGGCCCGCTCGGCGCCGGCAAGACGACGTTCGTGCGGCACCTGCTGCATGCGCTCGGTGTCGAGGGCCGCGTGAAGAGCCCGACCTACGCGGTGATGGAGCCGTATGAGCTGACGCGCGACGGCGCGCCTTTCGGTATCTGGCATTTCGATTTCTACCGCTTCAACGACCCGCAGGAGTGGGAAGACGCGGGCTTTCGCGACGTGTTCGCGAGCCGCGGGCTGAAGCTCGCCGAGTGGCCCGAGAAGGCCGAGGGGCTGCTGCCGGCGGCCGACCTGCGCATCCACATCGAGCCGCTCGATGGCGACGTGCGCAGCGCGCGCTTCGAGGCCCACACCCACCGCGGCGTGGAGTTGCTGGCATGACGAAGCCGATGCACCGCCGCGCCGCGCTCAAATCGATGGGCTCGGTCGTTCTGCTGCTCGGCAGCACCGAGATCGCGTTCGGCGCCGGCATCGTCGCGGTGCGCGTCTGGCCCGCAGCCGACTACACGCGCGTCACGATCGAGTCCGACCAGCCGCTCGCGCAGAAGCACTTCCTGGCCGAGAACCCGAGCCGGCTCGTGATCGACATCGACGGCCTCGAGCTCAGCCCGGCGCTGCGCGACCTGGTCGGCAAGGTGCGCGCCGACGACCCGTTCATCGCCGGCGTGCGCGCCGGCCAGAACCAGCCGCGCCTCGTGCGCATGGTGATCGACCTGAAGCAGCCGACCGCGCCGCAACTCTTCACGCTCGCGCCGGTCGCGGCTTATCAGCACCGGCTCGTGTTCGACCTGTATCCGACGCAGGAACGCGATCCGCTGCTCGCGCTGATTCGCGACAAGGAGAACGCCGAGCAACAGGCCGCGAAGGCGGTGCAGGACGCGCTCGGCGAGTTCATCGGCAAGGTCGACAGGCGGGGCGGCCCGACACCGCTGCCGCCGTTCGCGCAGGCCTCGGCAGCGCCGCTGCCGCCGATCGATGCGGCGCCGCCGATGCCCGCGCCGATGCAGCAGACCCCTGCCCCGCTGCCGCCGGCGGTCCAAGGCAAGATCGACCGCCTGATCGTCGTCGCGATCGACCCCGGCCACGGCGGCGAAGACCCGGGCGCGAGCGGCCCGAGCGGCCTGCACGAGAAAGACGTGGTGCTGCGCATCGCGCTGCAATTGCGCGACCGCATCAACGCGATGCCCAACATGCGCGCGATGCTGACGCGCGACTCCGACTTCTTCGTGCCGCTGCACGAGCGCGTGCGCAAGGCGCAGCGCGTGCAGGCCGACCTGTTCGTGTCGATCCACGCCGATGCCTTCATCACGCCGCAGGCGCGCGGCGCCTCGGTGTTCGCGCTCAGCCAGGGCGGCGCCACGAGCGCGGCCGCACGCTGGATGGCGAACCGCGAAAACGCGGCCGACGCGGTCGGCGGCGTCAACATCAAGTCGAAAGACGCCGAGGTGCTGCGCGCGCTGCTCGACATGAGCACGACCGCGCAGATCCGCGACAGCCTGAAGCTCGGCGGCGAGGTTCTGGGCCAGATCGGCAAGGTTGGCAAGCTGCACAAGGCCAGCGTCGAGCAGGCCGGCTTCGCGGTGCTGAAGGCGCCCGACATCCCGTCGATCCTGGTCGAGTCGGCGTTCATCTCGAACCCCGAGGAAGAAGCCAAGCT
>JANXVK010000495.1 GCA_025351675.1 Rhizobacter sp. | reverse complement strand
GGTTCGCCGAACGGAATGGTGGAGTCGAAGAGCTCGCCGTGCATGGAACGCTCATTTTCGCCTGTAACCGGTGCTTACCGATAACGACGGCCCCGTTTAACCCTGCCGCGCGGTCGGTCGACTCGCGCGAAGCTCGCTGCGGGCGCGGGTCAGCGCCTTCCAGAAGCGTGCGTCCTGGGTGGTCGCAAAGTTGATGCGCATCAGCGTCGTCGGCCGGGGCGTGGCGTGGAACAGCGCACCCGGCGCGAGCAGCCACTCGTCCAGCATGACCTGCGCGAGCCGTTCGGTGTCGACGCCAACGTCGACCCAGCCGAACAGCCCGCGCGGCGGCGCTGCAAACGTGCAGCCGTGCGCTTCGGCCAGCCTGACGGTGCGTTCGCGCGCCGCGGCGAGCTTGGCCATCACGCGCTCGGTGTGGCGGCGCAGCAGGCCTTGCTCAAGGCAATGCGCGAGCGCCTGCTCGGTCAGCCCGGGTGTCGTCAGCGTCGACAGGAGCTTGGTGTCGACCAGCCGATCGACCAGCGCGCGCGGCGCCGCGATGAAGCCGACGCGCCAGTTCGGCACCAGGATTTTCGAAAAGCCGGAGATGTAGATCGTGCGTTCCAGCGCATCGAGCGCGGCCATGCGCGGCAGGTGCGCGGGCGCGAGATGCGCGTAGGTGTCGTCCTCGACGATGTGCAGGTCGTTCGTCTGCGCGAGCTGCAGCACGCGGTGCGCGGCCTGCAGCGAGAGCGAGGCGCCGGTCGGGTTGCTCAGCACCGAAACCGTGATGTACAGGCGCGGGCGCCGGGCCGGCTTTTGCGCGTCGATCAGACGCTGCATCACGGCCAGATCGGGGCCGTCTTCACCGCGCGGCACCGGCAGCACGCGCATGCCGAGTGCGGCCAGCCGCGCGTACTCGACCGACCAGCCGGGCTCGTCGACCAGCACGCTGTCGCCGGCGCGTGTGAGCGTGCGCGTGACGACATCGAGCGCGTGCGTCGCGCCGATCGTCGTGACGATCTGGTCGGCCGTGGCGCTGACGCCGAAGTCGGCCAGTTGGGTCACCAGCGCGTTGCGCAGCCGCAGCTCACCGGCCGGCTCGCCGTAGCGCAACGAGACGGCACCGAGCTGGTCGCCGCTCGACACCTTGCGCAGCGCGCCGGCCAGCAGCGGCAGGTCGAGCCAGTCGGCCGGCAAGGTGCCGAGCCCCGGCATCGGCCGCGCGCCGGGCGGCTGGAACATGCCGCGGATCAGCGCGGTGGCGCTGATCGGCAGCGGGTGCGCCGGCACGCGGTCGGCGGCGTCGGCGGCGTGCCCCGGAGCGGTGGTGGCGCGCGGCGCAGCGGTCTCGCGCACGAAGAAGCCGCGCTGCCGGCGCGCCTCGACGAGGCCGAGCGCGAGCAGCTGGTCATAGGCCGCGACGACGGTGTGCGGGCTCACCGCATGGCGCCGCGCACACTCGCGCACCGACGGCAGCCGCGCACCCGGCGCGAGCAGGCGCTGGCGGATGCGCTCCTTGAACCGGCCGGCGAGCTGCTCGGTCAGCGTCGTGTCGGCGTCCCGCGAGAGCGGTGCGGTGGCGAGCGGGGAGAGGATGTTGGGCATGTCGCGTGGCGTCGGCGCGACCGGTACAGACCGTCGCCGCGTGCGCCAAAGTGTACTGTTTCTGTGCTGGTCTGTGAGCGTAGACTGCGCCGATGGAGACGAGCACGCCCCGCCCGAAGAGCGACGAGACCCGCGGCCTCTGGTTCGGCCTGCTCGGCGTCGTGATTTTCTCGATGACCTTGCCGATGACGCGCCTGGCGGTCGGCCCGGTCAGCGACCCGCAACTTGCGCCGCTGTTCGTCACCGCCGGGCGCGCCGCGTTTGCCGGGTTGCTGAGCGTGCTGTACCTGGGGTTCACGCACGCGCCACGCGTACAGCGCCGCCACCTGCCGGCGCTGTTCACCTCGGCGCTCGGCACGGTCGTCGGCTTTCCGCTGTTTCTGAGCCTGGCGCTGCGCCAGGTCGATGCGATGCACGCGGCGGTCGTCACCGGGCTGATGCCGCTGGCCACCGCGATCGGCGCGGCGATCTTCTTCCGCCAGCGTCCGTCGAACGGCTTCTGGGTCTGCGCGGCGCTGGGCTGCGCGATGGTGCTGGCGTTCGCGGCGTACCGCGGCGGCGGCCACTTGGCGCCGGCCGACGGCTTGCTGCTGATCGCGGTGTTCTTCACCGCGGTCGGCTACGTCGCCGGTGCGCGTGTGGCGGCCGAGTTGCCGGCTGAGCAGGTGATTTGCTGGGTGCTGGTGCTCAGCCTGCCGCTGACCTTGCCGCTGATGATCGCGACCTGGCCCGCCGCGCCCGTGCGGGCGAGCGCGTGGGGCGGCTTCACCTACGTCACGCTGTTCTCGATGTGGCTCGGCTTCTTCGCCTGGTACCGCGGCTTGGCGCTCGGCGGCACCGTGCGCGTCAGCCAGGTGCAGCTGGTGCAGCCCTTCCTCGCGCTGCTGTTCGCGGTGCCGGTGCTCGGCGAGACGCTCGACGCCGTCACCGTGGTCTTCTCGCTCGCGGTGATCGCGGTCGTGTTCGTCGGCAAGAAGATGCCGGCCGGCGCGCCCTCTCCCGTCCTCCAACCCGCGCAACTACCCAAGAGCGTCCAATGACTGCCTCCACACCGAACGCCACCCTCTGGCAGATGGCGCGCCGCGCCGAGCGCATGAACCCGTCGGTGATCCGCGAGATCCTGAAGGTCACCGAACGGCCCGGCATCGTCTCGCTCGCCGGCGGGTTGCCGTCGCCCGACAGTTTTCCGATCGACGCGATGCGCGAGGCGACTACCCGCGTGCTGCGCGACCATCCGCGCGAGGCGTTGCAGTACGCGTCGAGCGAAGGCTTCGCGCCGCTGCGCGAATGGGTCGCGGCGCAGATGAGCGCGCAGGGCGTCGCTACCGCCGCGTCGCAGGTGCTGATCACGACCGGCTCGCAGCAGGGCCTCGACCTGGTCGGCAAGGTGCTGATCGACGCGGGCAGCACGCTGGCGGTCGAGTCGCCCACCTATCTGGGCGCGCTGCAGGCGTTCGCGCCGTACGAACCCGAGGTCGTCACGGTGGCGTGCGACGACGACGGCCCGCTGCCCGAGTCGCTGGGCATCGCGAAGGGCGCGCGCTTCCTGTACGTGATCCCGAACTTCCAGAACCCGAGCGGGCGCTGCATGAGCGAAGGCCGGCGCGCCGCGCTGATCGACGCGGCGCGCACGATCGGGCTGCCGGTCGTCGAAGACAACCCGTACGGCGACCTCTGGTACGACACCGCGCCGCCGCCGCCGCTCTCGGCGCGCTGGCGCGAGGGCACGGTCTACCTCGGTTCGTTCTCGAAGGTGCTCGCACCGGGCTTGCGGCTGGGCTATGTGATCGCGCCGACCGAGATGATGCCGAAACTGCTGCAGGCCAAGCAGGCCGCCGACCTGCACACGCCGGGCTTCAACCAGCGCGTCGTGTACGAGGTCATCCGCGACGGTTTTCTGACATCGCACGTGCCGACGATCCGGGCCCGCTACAAGACCCAGCGCGATGCGATGCGGGCCGCGCTCGAAGCGCACATGCCGCCGGGCTGCCACTGGAACGTGCCGGTCGGCGGCATGTTCTTCTGGGTCGAGTTGCCCGAAGGCGTCGACGCGACCGCGTTGCTGCCAAAGGCGGTCGATCTCGGCATGGCGTACGTGCCGGGTGCGGCGTTCTTCGCGAGCGAGCCGAGGGCGAACACGCTGCGCTTGTCGTTCGTGACGGCCGCGCCCGATGTGATCGAGCGCGGCGTCGCGCTGCTCGCGAAAGCGTTGACGGGCGAGCGATGAGCACGCATCGCTTTACGCAGGTCGATGTGTTCACCGACACGCCGTTGCTGGGCAATCCGCTCGCGGTCGTGCACGACGCCGCGGCGCTGAGCGAGGCGCAGATGAAGGCCTTCGCGCGCTGGACCAACCTGAGCGAAACCACCTTCCTGCTGCCGCCGACCGACCCGCGCGCCGACTACCGCGTGCGCATCTTCACGCCGGCGCACGAGTTCCCGTTCGCCGGGCATCCGACGCTCGGCAGTTGCCACGCCTGGCTGCGGGCCGGCGGCGTGCCGAAGCAAGCGGACGAGATCGTGCAGGAGTGCGGCGTCGGCCTGGTGCGCGTGCGCCGCGACGGCGCGCGCCTGGCGTTCGCCGCGCCCGAGGTGCGCCGCGGTGGCGAGGTCGACGCCGCCACGCGCGCGCTCATCGCGCGCAGCCTGCGCCTCCCGGTCGAGGCGATCCGCGCGGCGCAGTGGGTCGACAACGGCCCCGGCTTCGTCGCGGTGATGCTCGGCTCGCACGCCGAGCTGATGGCGCTGCGGCCCGATTTCGCGGCGATGGCGATCGGGCCGACCGAGATCGGCGTGATCGCACCGACCCCGCCGGGCCACGACGCGCAGTTCGAAGTGCGCGCCTTCATCGCCAGCGGCGGGCCGACCGAAGACCCGGTCACCGGCAGCCTGAACGCGGCGATCGCGCAGTGGCTGATCGGCGCCGGCATCGCGCCCGAGCGCTACGTGGCGGCGCAAGGCAGCTGCCTGCAGCGCCACGGGCGGCTGTTCATCGAGCGCGTCGACGGGCAGGTGTGGGTCGGCGGGCACAGCGTCGACTGCATCCGCGGCGATCTCACGCTGTAGCGAAATCCGCTCGCCCGAAAGCCTGACGATGTACGACCGCGACTCTCTCGAACACGCCCGCCGCCTCGTCCGCGACGCGATGCCGCCGACGCCGCAACAGCGCTGGCCGCTGCTCGACCAGCGGCTCGGTGCGCAGGCCTGGGTCAAGCACGAGAACCACACGGCGGTCGGCGCCTTCAAGCTGCGCGGCGGGCTTGTCTATTTCGACGCATTGCGCCGCCGCGAGCCGCAGCTTGGCGGCGTGATCAGCGCGACGCGCGGCAATCACGGCCAGTCGGTCGGGTTCGCGGCGCGGCGCCACGGCTTGCACGCCACGATCGTCGTGCCGCACGGCAACTCGGTCGAGAAGAACGCGGCGATGCGCGCACTCGGTGTCGAGCTGATCGAGCACGGTGACGACTTCCAGGCCGCACGCGAGCATGCCGCGGCGCTCGCGCGCGAGCGCGGCCTGCACATGGTGCCGTCGTTTCACGACGACCTGGTGCGCGGCGTCGCAAGCTGCTGGCTCGAATTCTTCGACGCGGTTCAGCCCGACGTCGTGTTCGTGCCGATCGGCCAAGGCTCGGGCATCTGCGCCTGCGCCGCGGCACGTGCCCACGCGGGCGTGACGACGAAGATCATCGGCGTCGTCTCGGCGCACGCTACCGCGTACCAGCAGTCGTTTCGCGAAGGCCGTGCCACCTCCGCGCCGGTCACGACCGAGCTGGCCGACGGCATGGCCTGCCGCGTGCCGGACGCACAGGCGCTCGCAATCATCCACCGCGAAGTCGACGACGTGATTGCGGTCACCGATGCGATGCGCGCACTGTTCGCCGACACGCACAACGTCGCCGAAGGCGCGGGTGCGGCGGCCCTGGCCGGCGCGCTGACACAGCGCGAGCGCTGGGCCGGCCACTGCATCGGGTTGCCGCTCACGGGCGGCAATGTCGACAGCGAGGTGTTCGCGCGGGTGCTCGGCGGCGCCTGAGGGTCAATGCCTCAGGTGCGCCAGCGCCAGGCGCGCGCAAGCGCGGCGCGGGCTTCGGCGTCTTCGGGGAACTGCTCGCGCGACCAAGCCCTGTAGCGGCGGGCCACGACCCAGGCGGTGGACAGCAGAAACGCCAGCGCCCCCGCCGCCAGCACGATCAGCGTGACCGACGGCTTCGACTTGCGATCGGGCACCTGTGCGATGTCGACCTGCTGCAGCGCCGGCCCTTCCTTGGCCTCGTCGAGCTTGGCGGCCTCGTACTGGCGGATCATGGTTTCGAGCAGCGTCTCTTGCAGCTTGAGTTCGCGGCGGGCGCGCACGTACTCGATGCCGGCTTCGGGCAGCTTGCCCACCGGGATGTCGACGGCGCTGCCGTCGCTACCGCCCTGACGCGACTCCATCCGCGCGAGCTCGACCCGCATCGCGCGCAGCTCGGAGTTCAGGCGAATCACGTCCGGGTTCTGCTCGGTCGCCGAGGTGCGCAGCACCTTCAGTTGCACCTCGCGCTCGGCGATCAGCGCGCGCAATTGCGCGGCGCCGGCGATCAGCGCCTCGGCCTGTTTGTCGAGCACGATCACACCCGACTTTTCTTGCACGGTGCGCAGGTTCTGCTCCGCCTTGATCAGGTTCTCTTTGGTCTCGTTCAGCTGACCCTCGAAGAACACGCGGCGCAGTTGCGCCTCGGAGACGGCGAGCCGCCCCAGCACCTTGGTGATCTCGCCGGCGTGCGCGTTCGCGAGGTCGGCGGCGAACTTGGGTTCTTCGTCGTCGACCTCGACGCTGATCAGGCCGCTCTTCTTGTCGGACGAGACGCGGATGTACTTCGGCAGTTCCTTGCGCAGGACTTCGTAGGTCTTGACGTCGTAGCGCGTCTTCAGGTCGAAGCGGTCGGCCAGTGCGCGCTGCACGCTGTCGCTCTTCAGCAAGGCCACGTAGAGCTCGTCGGGCGTCTTCGCGGCCGCGCCGCCGACCAGGCCACCCAGCGAGCCGAGCGCAGCCAGCGCCGCGGCCGAACCGCCTTGCTGCTGCGAACCGGGGGCGAGCAGCGTCGCGCGCGCAGTGAAGGTCTTCGGCAGCAGCAGACCGACGCCCGCCGCGACCACCGCCACGGCCAAGGTCACGCCGGCGATCAGCTTCTTGCCGTCGCCGATCCAGGTCAGCGCTTCGGTCAGATCGATGCTCGGGCCATCGTCTTCGTCATCCGGCAAGTGCGGCATGTCAGGTGAGGCGTGGTTCATTCGGATGCTCAGTGCCGGATCGTGTTGATGGCGGCGATGCCGATGCCGAAGCCGGAGAAGATCTGCGCGAAGTCTTTCAGGTTGCGCACGAAGGCGCGGCCCCAGGTCTCGAAGTCGAGCTGGTTCGGCACGATCAGCGCGTCGCCCGGCTGCATGACCTGCGATTCGAGGCTGCTGCGCCCCCAGATGCTGCGGTTGTCGTTGGCATGGCTGACGGTGCCGTCGGCGCGCAGGATGAACATGTTCGACGGCTCGGCGGCTTCGTCGGCACCGGCCATGCGCAGGTACTCGCCGGCGGTGCGGCCCGACTTCCAAAGGAACGCGTTGCTGTTGACGACTGCGCCGGCCACCGTCACGAAGCCGGGGCGCGGCGGTACGGCGATGCGGTCACCGCCTTCGAGCGGCACATCGGGCAGCGCCGCCAAGGTCGTCGTCTCGGGCTGGAGTTCGAGCGCGATGCGACCGTTCGGTTGGACGCTGCGCAGGCGGTTCAGCTGAGCCTGCGTGGCGGCGTTGCTGACGGCGACGCTCGAGGCCGCGCCTGTCGGGTCGTCGCGCCGGTTCGCGGCGTCGCGCGCGGCCTGCACCGACGCCAGCGCTTCGAGGCGCGTGATGGCGGCCGCCAGGTTCTCGCGTTGGCGCAGGCGCGTTTCTTCGCGGCTGAACTCCAGCCCGTACAGATAGGCCTGTGCGGTGAAGCCGCCGGCCCGCGCGATCACACTTTGCAACGTGTCGCCGGGCTGCAACTGGTACACGCCCGGCGCGGACACCTCGCCTTCGAGCGAGATCAGGCGCGTCTGGCGCGAGACCGGCACGCGGATGTCCTTCTGGCTGTAGACCGTGATCACGTCGCCCGCCATCAGTTCGAGGTTGTTCAGCGCGTCGCCCTGCAGCACCGCCTTGCCGAGGTTGAACGGGATGACTTGCGTCGTCAGGTCCTTTTCGTTCAGGCGCTCGATCACCGCATAGTCCCAGTTCAGTTCATCGAACAATGCAACGGGTGCTTTCTTGGACCGGCTGATTGCTGCCAAGTCGTCTTGCCGCTCGG
>JANXVK010000494.1 GCA_025351675.1 Rhizobacter sp. | reverse complement strand
GTCGACCGCGACTTGGCCGGTGGCACCTACGCGCAGCGGCGCTTCGCCGGCACGCCGGGCGATGCGGCGCATCATGCGGCCGGCCCGCCCGATCCGGCGAAGATCCGCACCCGCTTCCCTCCCGAGCCGAACGGCTACCTGCACATCGGCCACGCCAAAAGCATCGTGCTGAACTTCGGCCTCGCGGCCGAGTATGACGGCGTCTGCCATCTGCGCTTCGACGACACCAACCCCGAGAAAGAGGAGCAGGAGTACGTCGACAGCATCCTCGATGCGGTCACTTGGCTGGGCTTCGATTGGCACGCGAACGGAACGTCGCACCTCTACTACGCCAGCAACTGCTTCGACTTCATGTACCGCGCCGCCGAGGCGCTGATCACGGCCGGCCTGGCCTACGTCGACGAGCAGACCGCCGACGAGATGCGTCACAACCGCGGCGACTTCGGCCATGCCGGCACCGACAGCCCGTTCCGAACCCGCACGCCCGCCGAGAACCTCGCCCGCTTTCGCGCGATGCGCGCCGGCGCGCTGCCCGACGGCGCGGCGGTGCTGCGCGCGAAGCTCGACATGGCGAGCCCGAACATCAACCTGCGCGACCCGGCGCTGTACCGCATCAAGCACGCTGCGCACCACAACACCGGCGACACTTGGTGCATCTACCCGATGTACGCCTACGCGCACCCGATCGAGGACGCGCTCGAAGGCATCACGCACAGCATCTGCACGCTCGAATTCGAGGACCAGCGGCCGTGGTACGACTGGCTGCTCGACACGCTGTGCGCGCTCGGGTTGCTGGCGCAGCCGCGCCCGCATCAGTACGAGTTCGCGCGCCTGAACGTGACGTATGTGATCACCAGCAAGCGCAAGCTGCGGCAACTCGTCGACGAGCACATCGTCGACGGCTGGGACGACCCGCGCATGCCCACCATCGTCGGCCTGCGCCGGCGCGGCTACACGCCCGAGGCGGTGCGGCTGATGTGCGAGCGCGCCGGCACCAGCAAGGCGGGCGGCTGGACCGATTACGCGAGCCTCGACATCGCGCTGCGCGAAGACCTCGAAGGCAAGGCGCCGCGCGCGATGGCCGTGATCGACCCGGTCAGGCTGAAGCTCACGAACTGGGCCGAGTTGTTCGGCTCGGCCGATCACCGTGAGCCCTGCAGTGCGCCGGCCAACCCGCACCAGCCCGAACTCGCGCCGCGCGCGTTCAGCCTCGGCAGCGAAGTCTGGATCGAGCGTGACGATTTCGCCGAGGTACCGGTGAAGGGTTTCTTCCGCCTGTTCCCCGGCAACCGGGTACGACTGAAGTACGGCTGCGTGATCGAATGCACCGGCTGCGAAAAGGACGCGAGCGGCACGATTACCGCGGTCACGGCCACCGTCGTGCCCGACACCAAGAGCGGCACGCCAGGCGCCGACGCGGTCAAGGTCAAGGGCACGATCACTTGGCTCGGCGTGCACGACGCGCTGCCGGCCGAACTGCGTCTCTACGAGCGCCTGTTCGCCGAAGCCCAGCCCGACGCCGGCGGCCGTGACTTCAAGGCGGCGCTCAATCCGGCGAGCAAGCGGGTCGTCGCGGGCTACATCGAGCCGTCGCTGGCGCACGCGCAGCCCGACGACAAGTTCCAGTTCGAGCGCCACGGCTACTTTGTCGCCGACCGCGTCGATCACACACCGGAAAATCCGGTCATCAACCGGATCGCCGGCCTGAAGGACTCGTGGGGGGCGCTGAGCGCCCCACGGCTCAGGCCTGCAGCTTCAGCGCGAGCGCGCGCCGCCGTTCCTCGAGCTTCGTGACCACCTGCTGCGCCAGGAACTGCAGCATCTCGATCTGTGCGGCATCGGTCTCGCGCGGCTGCGTGTCGACGGCACAGATCGCGCCCAGCGTTTGGCCTGAGGGCGAGACCAAAGGCGCGCCGACGTAGAAGCGGATGTTCGGATCGCCGACGACGAGCGGGTTGGCGCGGAACCGATCGTCCGTGGAAGCGTCGTTGACGACCAGCACCTCACCCGGTTTCAGGATCAGGTGCTCGCAGAGCGCGAACTCGCGCGGCGCCTGCTTGGCCTCGATGCCGATGCGCGGCTTGAAGCAGCTGCGGTCGCGGTCGAGAAAGGCGATGATCGCGATCGGCGTTTTGAAAAGCTCCGCCGCCATCCGCGTCAGGTCGTCGTACGCCTGTTCTTCGAGCGTGTCGATGATCGCGTAAGCATCGAGCCCCGCCTGTCGCGCCGCCTCGGCTCGGTCCCGCTCGATCATGCCCGCGCCTCCGTGATTGCCCGAGATTCCAGGGCGGCGGTGTCGGCGGTGTGCTACTGGCCCGGGCCGGCGGCGGTTGCGGTTGCGGCAGTGGCAGCGAGGACCGTTGGCACGACCGGCGGATCGAGCAGCACCAGTTGCGGGCTCTGCAGCATCCGGGCGTACTGCACCACAGAGCTGCCGGCGTCATGCGGCAGTTTCTGCCACGGGTTCGCACCGCGTGCGAGCAGAAACTCGACCATCTCGGCCCGGCTCTCCGAGTGCGTCAGGAAGTTCGGCGTCAGCACCCGCGCGGGCGGCACCCACGCCAACTGGTTGTGCTGCACCGGCGGGACCCGGTTCGCGAGTTCGGGCACGCGGGCGATCCACCAGTCGAGCGCGGCCCAGTGGCTGCCGCGCAGCGCGAGTTCGAAACCGCGTGGCTGCGCGCCGTCGAAGCCGCCGAGGCCGGCGCGCGCGGTGTGGCCGCGGGCTTCCAGGGCGAGCGCGAACGGTGTGCCGAGCGCGTCTGGATGGAGCGCACCGAGCGGGCCGAAGCCGACCGCGCCGACATCGAGATCGCCCTGCGCGAGCCAGGCCGCGAGCGGCGCATCGAGGCCGGCGCGCAGCGCGCTCGGGCAACTGAGCAGGCGCACCACGTCGTGGTGAATCGCGCGCGCATCGGCGAGGGCCAGCCAGCGCATCGACTCCAGCGCCGCCGGCGACGCGGCCGAAAAGTCGGGGCAGCCGTCAGACGATGCAGCCGATTGCGCCAGCTCGACCAGCGGCGATTGCGAGCAGCTCTCGGGCAACGCGCCCTTGGCGATGAGCTCCGGCAGCACCGGCCAGAAGCGCGGGTCGCGCACGGCCACGGTCAGCGCGCAGCCCTGCAGTTTCGAGTGGCGCAAGTCCGTCGCGAGCAGACTACCGGGCACGAACGCGCCGCAGCGCGGGTTGAGCGCGCGCTCGACACTGTCGAGGCGATGGCACGGCGTGTCGCCGCCTTCGGTCATCCGGCCGTGCAGGTGCTTGACGATCTCCCAAGTCACGCTGGTGTCGGTCGCGACGCCAGCGGCCGTGAGCAGCACGCCGGCGGTGGTGCAGCCACCGAGCAGCGACGCGGCGGCGGCGAGCAGACCGGCCACGGCGAGGGCCGAGAATCGGGATTGAATCGTCCACATCGCCACGCTCCGAGTCGCCAGCGCCTGCGGCGCACGGCAGCTTGGTTGCAACTCCCGGACCGGCCGATCCGGCGCCCGATCGGCACCGGAACCGGCTCGGAGTGACGCTGCTGGTCGACCGGCGCGGGTGCGACGGCAAATCCCGGGCCGACATTCGGCCGGTCCGTAACGCAATGTTCGCGCGGCGATGCGGCATGATCCGGCGCGCCGACCCGGCCAAGCTGCTCGACCTGCCCCACCCGATGAACCGACTCGCCGCCATCTTCGCCCTCGTTCTCGCCACCACGTTCGCCCAGGCAATCGAACTGCCGCAGCAGCGCCTCGCCCCCGGCGGCGTCGCACGGATTGCGCTCGGGGCGTCGGCCGACGCGCCGCGCGCCAGCTTCAACGGCGTGCCGGTGATGGTCGTGCACGAGGGTTCGCAATGGCTCGCGCTGGTGGGCATCGGCCTGGCGGCATCGCCCGGCGAAGCGAGCCTGCTGGTGCGGCGCGGCGGCACCGAGCGCGCGCTGCCGTTTTCGATCAAGCCGTTCCACTACGCCGAGCAGCGCCTCAAGGTCGCGCCCGGGCAGGTCGATCTGGCGCCCGACGACCTTGCGCGCTACGAGCGCGAGAGCGCGCACCTGAAGCAGGTCGTTGCGACCTTCAGCGAGGCTGCGCCAGAGGCGCTGCGGCTCGCGCCACCCGTGCCCGGCCGGCGCTCCGGCTCGTTCGGTCTGCGCCGCGTGTTCAACGGCCAGTCGCGCAATCCGCACAGCGGCATGGACATCGCCGCGCCCCAGGGCACGCCGGTTGTGGCACCCGCGGCCGGCCGCGTGATCGACACCGGCGACTACTTCTTCAACGGCGGCACCGTCTGGCTCGACCACGGCGCCGGGCTGCTGACGATGTACTGCCACCTGTCGTCGATCTTTGTTGCGGTCGGCGACATGGTGGCAGCCGGCGCGCCGATCGGTGCGGTCGGCATGACCGGCCGCGCGACCGGCCCGCACCTGCACTGGTCGGTCAGTCTGAATCGCGCGATGGTCGACCCGGCGCTGTTCCTCGCACCGGCCGGGCCGGCGAACTGACGAACCGCGCCTAACGGCCCAGCGCTTGGTCGCGCTGCTGCTTCTCGGCGGCGGCCTCCGCAGGCGTCGGCGCAACGCGCAGCGCCGGCGGCGGCAGGCCGAGCAGGCCGGCGATGGTCGCGGCGGCGGCGTCGACGGCCGCCGGTGCATCCGGGGCCGATGCAGCTTCGGCCGGCGCCTCGGGCGCGTCACGCACGACTTGCGGGAAGCTTGCCTTCGCGTCGATCAGCCTCGCCTTCTGGCCCTGCTGCATGAACGCGCCGACGAGTCGCAACGCGTTGTGACCGCCCTGGCCCCAATAGTTGCTGCGGATCACCACGCGCGGATCGTTGAAGCCGACCCACGCGCCGGCCACCAGCTTCGGGCTGATCAGCATGAACCAGCCGTCGGTGTTGTTCTGGGTCGTGCCGGTCTTGCCGGCCAGATCGCCCCTGACGCCCCATTCGCCGCGGATCGCCGCACCGGTGCCGGTTTGCACCACGCCGCGCATCACGTCGACGAGTTTCTCGACCACCACCTGGTCGAGCACGCGCTCGGGTTGGGACTCGAAGGTATCGAGCACCTTGCCATTGCGGTCGGCGATCTGCGCGATCAGCAGCGGCGCGCGGCGCTCGCCGAGCGATGCCAGCGTGGCGTAGGCGTTGCCCATTTCGAGCAAGGTGACCTGGCTGGTGCCGAGCGCGAGCGACGGCACCATGTCGAGCTTCGAGTCGCGCACACCGGCGGCCTGCGCGAAGCTCGCGACAGCCTCGGCGCCGACCTCCCGCATGACCTGCGCGGTGATCGTGTTCTTCGACTGCACCAGACCTTCACGCATCGTCATCATCTCGCCCGACGGGCCGCCACCGTCGGTCGGCTGCCAGACGCCGCCGTCGGCCAGCGCGATGTCGATCGCGCCGTCGAGGTATTGGCGCTCGGTCGACATGCCGCGCTGCAGCGCCGCGCCGTAGACGAACGGTTTGAAGGTCGAGCCCGGCTGGCGCTTCGCCTGCGCGACGTGATCGAACTGCTCGCGTGCAAAATCGGGGCTGCCGACCCACGCGCGCACCGCGCCGCTGGTCGGGTCGATCGCGATGAAGCCGGCCGACAGGCGCGTCTTGTCGGCGCGCAATTTCGCCATCGTGTCGGCATCGGCCAGCACGGTGTCGAGCGCCTGCGCGTCGGTCTGACCTGCCTGCTTCGCGGTGCGGAACTGCGGCGTGTCGCGTGCCATGTCGCGCAGCATCTCGGCGCGCTGCTTCCAGAAATACGCGAACGGTGCGGTCGCATCGCCTTTGGTCGACAACGACGACGACAAGGCAGCAGGCCGGATGCGCGCGGTGCGCGGCCGCGCGTCGCTCCACTCCTCGCCGGCGATGCGCTGCAGCAGCGCGACCTGTTGCACGACCGCGTCCTGGGCGATCCGCTGCAGCCGCGAGTCGAGCGTGGTGCGGATCACGAGCCCGTCGGTGTCGAGGTCGACATCGTGCGCATCGGCCCATTCGACCAGCTGCTCGCGCACATGCGCGACGAAGTGCCGCGCCTGGCCGATGTCGCCGTCTTCGGGTCGCTTGAACGAGAGCTGCAGCGGCTGCGCGCGCAGCTGCTCGTAGCGCGCCGGCTTCAGCTTGCCGTGCTTGACCATCTGCGCCATCACGACGTTGCGCCGCTCGCGCGCGCGCTCCGGGTTGCGCACCGGGTTGTAGCGCTGCGTGCCCTTTAGCATGCCGACCAGCGTGGCGCATTGCACGGTGTCCAGCTGCGCGGCCGGCTTGTCGAAATAGGTGCGCGCCGCCATCTCGATGCCGCGCACGTTGTAAAGGAACGGTGCGCTGTTCAGGTAGCTCTCGAGGATCTCGTCCTTGGTGCTGGTGCGCTCAAGGCGCAGCGCGGTGATCGCCTCGCGCAGCTTGCGGTTGATGCTGACCTCGTTGCCGATCTCCTGCGGGAACAGGTTGCGCGCGAGCTGCTGCGTGATCGTCGAGCCGCCCTGGAACCGGCCGTGCAAAATGCCCCAGGCCGATCCGACGATGCGCGTCGGGTCGATGCCGTGGTGCTCTCGGAAGCGGTGATCCTCGGTCGAAATCAGCGCGTCGATCAAGTCGCGCGGCACGTCATTCAAGCTCACCGGCGCCTGGTAGACGGTTGCGAAGCGGCCGATCACCTCGCCGTCGCTCGACAGGATCACACTCGGCCGCAGGTTCTGCGCGCGCCGCAACGCGTCGATCTGCGGCGTGGTCCAGACCAGCACGCTCAGGTAGAGCGCGGTCGCGGCGATCACGCCGGTGGCGGTCAAGACCGGCCAGCGCGCGATGCGCTTCAGGCGCTGCGGCCAAGGGCGCGCCGCGGGCGTTGGAGACTCGTCGGAGGATGGAAGCATGAGGGGGTCGGAAGCGTGGGCAGAATCGTCGCACAACCGCGGCTCGCGCTGTGACAGGGTGTGGCGCGCGCGCCGGTCGGATCGGGATTACAGACGCTGGTGCAGCGCGGCGCCGACGGTCTGTCGGGCGTTTGTCGGAGAATGCCGGTCAGCCATTCCCGCTGCCGCCGCGTTGTTGCGCAGAACGCATGAACTTTTCAGCGCCGACACGACTCTGTCGGCGCAACCCACCACAAGGACCTCGAACGTGAACCGTCGCGATTTCTCCGCCCAGCTCGCAGTCACCGGCCTCGGCGCCGCCGCATCCTCGCTGTTCGTCGTGGCCGGGCCGGTGGCCGCGCAGGACGCACCCGCCGAAGGCCGTCAGTTCACGAAAGTGGAGCCGCCGGTGGCGCCGATCGCGCCGGGCAAGATCGAGGTGCTCGAGTTCTTTTCGTACGCCTGCCCGCATTGCAGCGCGTTCGAGCCGACGGTCGAGGCCTGGGCCAAAAAACTGCCGGCCGACGTCGCCTTCCACCGCGTGCCGGTGCCGTTCCTGATGAATTTCGAGAACCTGATGCGGACCTACTACTCGCTCGAAACCATGGGCCTGGTCGAGACGATGCAGCGCAAGGTATTCACCGCGATCCACATCGAGCGCAACTTCCTCGAGAAGCCGGCCGACATCGCCGCGCTGATGGCGAAGAATGGCGTCGATGCGGCCAAGTTCGCGGGCGTGTTCAGCTCGTTCTCGGTCGCCACCAGCGTGACCCGCGCGAAGAAGCTGGCGGCCGCCTACAAGCTCGACGGCGTGCCCTCGATCGCGGTTCAGGGCCGCTGGGCGACGTCGCCGGGCCAGGCCGGCGGCTCCGAACAGGCGATGGCGGTCACCGACTACCTGATCCAGCGCGCTCGTACCAAGGCCTGATCGGCGGCGGCCAGCGCCCGCATCCTGACGCGGTTCACCTCCGACCAGAGGCTACGTTCGACACGCAGGGCGGAGTGCAGCCAGTGGTGCGGGCCGTCGCTGCGATTGCGAAGTGAGCGGTTCTTCAGCCCAAATGCACGCTCACGCGAAGCGCCTCGAAGCGACCAGCAAGAACCCCGCGACGTTCAGCATCACCGTGCCCCAGAACGCCGCACGAAACGACGCCTTGTTCGACTTGTGCCGCAGCAGTTGCTGTGCCAGCAGCCCGCCGGGCCAGCCACCCAGCAGGCCGAGCATCAGCAAGGTGCTCTCAGGTGTGCGCCGAGCGCCGCGTCGCGCGGCCGACTTGTCCAGCGCGTAGGCCAGAAAGCAGACCCCGCTGGCGCCGACATACATCAGCGCGGCCCATACCGGCACATGCCAGGTCAGCGCGGCCCACGCGGCGATCGCCACGAACGCGGGAAGCGCGAGCAAACGCCTTGAGCACGATCGAACACCATTTGTCTTAATGCGATTGAAACGTATGCGCTAGACACAGG
>JANXVK010000488.1 GCA_025351675.1 Rhizobacter sp. | reverse complement strand
TTGAAGGACAATATCCCCGGTTACAAGCTGCTGCGCGAAGGACGCGCGGTGGCCCCAGCGTCGAGTGCCTATGACTGAATTCTTGTTCTCCCGCGGCCGTTCCGGCGGCCGCGCCTGTCGCATCGCCGCTTTGCTCGCGCTGAGCCTGATCGCCGCGCCGGCGTTCGCGCAGACCCGCGCCGCGATCGTGCCGAACACCGCTGACTTCATCGTCGCGGTCGTGAACCAGGAACTCGTCACGAATGCCGAACTGCAGTCGCGTTTGACGCGCATCCGCGACGAAGCGCAGCGCAGCAAGCAGCAACTGCCGCCGCCGGCCGAGTTGCGCAAGCAGGTGCTCGACGCCCTGATCGACGAACGCGTGCTGGTCACCAACGCGCGCGAAACCGGCCCGAAACTCGACGAAGCCGAGATCGATCGCGCCGTGATGAACGTCGCGGTGCAGAACCAGATGACGATGCCGCAACTGCGTGCGCGGCTGCAGCAGCAGGGCTTGGCGTACATCACCTTCCGCAACAACGTGCGCGACCAGATCTCGGTCGAGCGGGTGCGCGAGCGCGAGGTCAATCTGCGCATCAAGATCAGCGACGCCGATGTCGACGCACTGATCGAGGCGCGCCGCGCCGCCAGCGGCAAGGGCGCGCAGCTGAACGTCGCGCAGATCCTCGTGACCGTGCCCGAAGGCGCCAGCGCCGAGGTGATCGAGCAGCGGCGCGCCCGCGCCGAGGCGGCGCTGACGCGCGTGAAGGGCGGCGACGACTTCGCCAAGGTCGCAGGCGAGATTTCGGAAGATGGCAACAAGGCGCAGGGCGGCGTGATCGGCATGCGCCCGGCCGACCGCCTGCCCGACCCGTTCGTCGAGACCGTCAAGACGCTGCAGTCGGGCGAGGTGTCGCCGACGCTGTTGCGCAGCGGCGCCGGCTTTCACGTGATCAAGCTGGTCGAACGCCAAGGCGCTGCGGCCTTCACCGTGACGCAGACGCACGCCCGCCACATCCTGCTGCGCGTCTCGGCACAGCTCTCGGCCGACGCGGCGAGCCGGCGCATGGCCGAGTTCAAGCGCCAGATCCAGGCCGGCACGCAGAGTTTCGAGCAGCTCGCGCGCGAGAATTCAGAAGACGGCTCGGCCGCTGCCGGCGGCGATCTGGGCTGGACCGCGCCCGGCGCCTTCGTGCCCGAGTTCGAGGAGGCCATGAACAACCTGGCCGTCAACGGCATCTCCGAGCCCTTGGTGTCGCGCTTCGGTGTCCACCTGATCCAGGTGCTGGAGCGGCGCGAGGTCATGCTCGAGCTGAAGCAGCAGCGCGAGCAGGCGCGCAACGTGTTGCGTGAGCAGCGCTTTGAACAAGCGTACCTCGACTGGGTGCGCGACCTGCGCGGCCGCGCCTACGTCGAGCTGCGCGAGGCGCCTCTTTGATGTACGCAACCCGCTCGCCGGGTACGGCGAGCGACCCTCCAAGGGCCACGAAGGGGCTCCTTTGTGGCCCTTGGTCGGGCCTTGCTCGGGGCGGCCCGGCGCGGCGGCCCGCGCGCCGTACCCGCCCGTGAAACATGTCGCCCGCAAGCGCTTCGGACAGCACTTTCTGACCGACGGCGCGATCCTCGACGCCATCGTCGACGCGATCGACCCGAAGGCCGGCGAGGCGCTGGTCGAGATCGGCCCCGGGCTGGGCGCGATGACCGACCCGCTGGTCGCGCGCTGCGAGAAGCTGACGGTGATCGAGCTCGATCGCGATCTGGCGGCGCGGCTGCGCAAGCGGCCGGAGCTCGACGTGATCGAATCCGACGTGCTGCAGGTCGACTTCGCAGCGCTCGCGCAGCAGCGCGGCCAGAAGCTGCGCATCGTCGGCAACCTGCCGTACAACATCTCGACGCCGATCCTGTTCCACCTGCTCGGCGCGGTCGAGCACGTGGTCGATCAGCACTTCATGCTGCAGAAAGAGGTCGTCGACCGCATGGCCGCGGCGCCGGGCAGCAAGGACTACGGGCGCCTGAGCGTGATGCTGCAGTGGCGCTACGACATCGAGTCAGTGCTCGACGTGCCGCCGGAGTCGTTCGAGCCGCCGCCGCGGGTCGATTCGGCGGTGGTCCGCATGCAGCCGCTGCCGGTGGTTCAGGCGATCGACGCGGCGCTGCTCGAAGAGCTGGTGCGGGTAGCGTTCTCGCAGCGCCGCAAGTTGCTTCGCAACACGCTAGGGCGGTGGCTCGACGAGCGCAGCTTTGCCGGCGCGTTCGAGTTGCAGCGGCGCGCCGAAGAGGTGCCGGTGGCCGAGTATCTCGGGCTCGTCGCCGCGCTGAGCGGCAAATGACAACGCCCCGTGCGGCGGGGCCGCGCGGGGCGCTGATCTGTATCTCACCGAACGCGGATTACGCCGCGTTGAGCCACATCGAGGTGTCGAACGCGCTACTCATCATCGGCATGTTCATGCCGAAGGTGTTGTTCGCGGCGTTTTTCGCGGCCGGCTTGGCCGGCTTTTCCGCGACGGCGGGGGTCACTTCGGTAGCCCGCTCCCAAGACGCGAGGTCTTGTGAGCGGGCTACTGAAAAGAATAGAAACACCTGAACGGGATTTTCCGCTCGGCCCAGTAGTCGGCGGCGTCGCGGAACACGTCGAGCAACTGCTCGCGCGCCTCGCGGTCGAAGCGCGGGTTGTCGGGGAGCTGCTCGAGCACGACCACGAAGCCGGGCTGCGCGCCCGATTTGTGGACCAGGTCGGTCATGCAGTCGTAGAGCGCGTCCAGGTTCTTGCCGAAATGCGCAGGAAACATGAAAGCCTGCGCAATGCTTTCGAGCACGTCCTGCTTGGACTGGGCCGTCGTCAGATTCGCGTAGAGGAAGTGCTGCTCGGCGCCTTGCGCCGCCTGCATCAGATCTTCGACGCGAAACGCGCGGATCGATTGAACAATGTTCGGACGGACTGTCTGCAACAGCATGGTCACGTTCCTCCTCGAGTCAAGAAAAAAACTTCAAAAAACAAAACATCGCTCCTCGGCTCACGGCGCAATCTTTTGAAAGGTTGCGTAGTGATCGCCGGTGTAGAAACAGGTTTCCGGACTCGCAGGGGGCTTGCCACCACACACAATCCGCCGGGCGCCACGATCGCGCGAGCCGGGCGTGTGAACCGTGTACTCGTGATAGAAGCCGCGCGGCTGGCGTGGCAGAAAGCGCTCGCGATTGCCGAACACACTGCCGTCCTTGCGGTGAGCGAACGGCCCGCCGACCAGAATCAGACGGTGGGTGGCTTGCGCCTCGACCGGCAGCCGGGCCAGCGCGACCGTTTCGCCCGTTTCCGGGAGCGGACCCTTGGCCTGAACCGAACCGGCCATCAAGACCGCGCCTGCCAGTGTGAGAACGTGCCCCGTCTTGTGCAGAGCTTGCCACCACGGTGGCTGACCGGAGAGAAACACGGGAAATCCCTGAATTCAGAAGCTGTGATGTTACCGAATCGGGCCGGAAAGCTCAAGCGGCTGCCTCAAAATGGGGCAATCCATGTGCTTTGTTTGTGTGCGCACACTTTTCAAAACGATCTAAAAGTTAGTGGAATTGACGATCATTCGAGCCTTTTTTGCAGACAAAGGCGCCCCGTTGTGGAGGGCCGGGAAAGCCTTCGGGTTTTCCCGGTCATTGTCGGCGGGAGCCGACCCTCAGCGTGCCGCGTTGGCGTCGGCGACCGTCAGCGCGGTCATGTTGATGATGCGCCGCACCGTCGCCGAAGGCGTCAGGATGTGCACCGGCTGGGCCGCGCCGAGCAGCACCGGGCCGATCGCGATGCCGCCGCCGGCGGCTGTCTTCAGCAGGTTGTAGCTGATGTTGGCGGCATCGATGTTCGGCAGCACCAGCAGGTTCGCCTCGCCGCTGAGCGGGCTGCTCGGCATGACGGTCTTGCGGAACGCCCCGTCGAGCGCGGTGTCGCCATGCATCTCGCCGTCGACCTCGAGCCATGGCGCCTGCTGTCGCAGCAGCGCCAGCGTGTCGCGCATCTTGATCGCCGAGGGCTGATTGCTCGAGCCGTAGTTGCTGTGCGAGAGCAGCGCGGCCTTCGGTTGCAGGCCGAAACGCATCATCTCTTCGGCGGCCATCACGGTGATCTCGGCCAGCTGTTCGGCCGTCGGGTCGTAGTTGACGTGCGTGTCGACCAGCATCACCTGCCGGCCCGGCAGCACGAGGCCGTTCATGCAGGCATAGGTCTTCGAGCCTTCGCGCTTGCCGATCACCTGATCGATGTAGTGCAGGTGCAGTGCGGTCGTGCCCCAGGTGCCGCAAAGCATGCCGTCGACCTCGCCGGTCTTGAGCAGCATTGCGCCAATTAGCGTCAGACGGCGGCGCATCTCGATCTTCGCGAGCTGCTGCGTCACGCCCTTGCGCTCGGTCATGCGGTGATAGGTTTGCCAGTAGTCGCGAAAGCGGTGATCGTCCTCGGTGTTGACGAGGTCGTAGTCGGTGCCTGCCTTGATGCGCAGGCCGAATTTTTCGATGCGCTGGGCGATCACTTCCGGCCGGCCGATCAGCGTCGGTCGCGCGAGGCCTTCGTCGACCACGACCTGAACCGCGCGCAGCACGCGCTCTTCTTCACCTTCGGCATACGCGATGCGCTTGTTGATCGCGCGCTTGGCCATCGTGAAGATCGGCTTCATCGTCGTGCCCGAGGCGTAGACGAAGGTCTGCAGCTTCTCGCGGTAGGCGTCCATGTCGGCGATCGGCCGCGCGGCCACGCCCGAATCGGCCGCGGCCTTTGCCACCGCCGGTGCGATCTTCATCATCAGCCGCGGGTCGAACGGTTTCGGGATCAGGTTCTCGGGCCCGAAGCCCAGCGCCACGCCCGCGTAGGCCGCAGCGACGACCTCGTTCTGCTCCGCCTGCGCAAGCTCGGCGATCGCGTACACCGCGGCGATCTCCATCTCGATCGTGATCGTGGTCGCACCCGAATCGAGCGCGCCGCGGAAGATGTACGGGAAGCACAGGACGTTGTTGACCTGGTTCGGGTAGTCGCTGCGGCCGGTCGCGATCAGCGCGTCGCTGCGCACTTCGAGCACCTCTTCGGGAAGAATTTCCGGCGTCGGGTTGGCGAGCGCGAAGATCATCGGGTTCGGCGCCATCGTCGCGACCATGTGCTTCTTCAGCACGCCGCCGGCCGAGAGGCCGAGGAAGATGTCGGCGCCCTTGATCACGTCGGCGAGCGATCGGGCTTCGGTCTTCTGTGCAAAGCCGATCTTGTCCTCGTCCATCAGCTCGGTGCGGCCTTCGTAGACGACGCCGGCCAAGTCGGTAACCCAGATGTTCTCGCGCGGCAGGCCGAGCTTCATCAACAGGCCGAGGCAGGCGAGCGCGGCGGCGCCGGCGCCCGAGGTGACCAGCTTTACTTCCTTGATGTTCTTGCCCGAGACCTTCAGGCCATTGAGCAGCCCCGCGCCGACGACGATGGCGGTGCCGTGCTGGTCATCGTGGAACACCGGGATCTTCATGCGCGCGCGCAGCTGGCGCTCGACGTAGAAGCAATCGGGCGCCTTGATGTCTTCCAGGTTGATGCCGCCGAAGGTCGGCTCGAGCGTGGCGATGTGGTCGACGAGTTTGTCCAGGTCGTTCTCGGCGATCTCGATGTCGAACACGTCGATGCCGGCGAACTTCTTGAACAGCACACCCTTTCCTTCCATCACCGGCTTGCTTGCGAGCGGGCCGATGTTGCCCAAGCCCAGCACCGCGGTGCCGTTCGTGATCACCGCGACCAGGTTGCCGCGCGAGGTGTACTTGAACGCGTTTGCCGGGTCGGCGACGATCTCTTCGCACGCGAACGCGACGCCGGGCGAGTAGGCCAGCGCCAGGTCGCGCTGGTTCACCATCTGTTTGGTCGCGTGGATCGCGACCTTGCCGGGCGTCGGGAACTGGTGGTAATCGAGCGCGTCGCGGCGGAGTTCGGCGGCCTTCTGGTCGGCAGGGGTGGACATGGGTGCTTGTCTCGTTGCTGGTTGTCAAGGCCGCGCGACGGGCAGCGTCGGTGGAGGACGATTGTAGAAGTCGGGCGCCAACAGCGGCGCACGCCGGTGCGCCGCCGATAATACCGATGCCGCATCGCCGCAAGTCAGCGCCGCATGCAAACCGCCGCGCCTCGCGCGTTGACCCTCCCCAATTCAACGGCCACTCATGTCCCTCGGCGAATTCGACCTGATCGCGAAGTACTTCACCCGCACGGTGACGCGTGCGGCGCTCGGCGTTGGCGACGATTGCGCGCTGTTCAGCACCTCGCCGGGGATGCAGCTCGCGGTGTCGAGCGACATGCTGGTCGAGGGTCGGCACTTTCTGCCGACTGTCGCGCCGGATCGGCTCGGTCACAAGGCGCTCGCGGTCAACCTCAGCGACCTCGCGGCCTGCGGCGCGAAGCCGATCGCGTTCACGCTCGCGCTGGCCATGCCGCGGGTCGACGAACGCTTTCTCGAAGGCTTCGCGCGCGGGCTGCTGGCGCTCGCCGACGAACACGAGTGCGAGCTGATCGGCGGCGACACCACCCAAGGCCCGCTGAACCTGTGCATCACGGTGTTCGGCGAAGTGCCGCAGGGTGCGGCCTTGTTGCGCTCCGGCGCGAAGGCGGGCGATGACCTGTACGTGAGCGGCACGCTCGGCGATGCGCGGCTCGCGCTCGAAGCGTTTCGCGGCACCGTCGCGCTCGCAGGCGACGCGTTCGAGCGCGTGCGGCTCGCGATGGAGCGGCCGCAGCCACGCGTCGCGCTCGGCTTGGCGTTGCGCGGCATCGCGACGAGCGCGATCGACGTGTCGGACGGCCTGCTCGGCGATCTGGCGCATGTGCTGCGGCGATCCGGGCTCGGCGCTGAAGTGCGCGCCGATGCACTGCCGCGCAGCGACGTGTTGCGCGCGATGCCCGAGGCGCTGCAGCGCAGTTGCACGCTCGCCGGCGGGGACGACTACGAGCTCGTGTTCACCGCGCCGCCGGCGCACGCGGCGCAGGTCGCCGCTGCGGCGCAGGCGGCGCAGGTGAGCGTGACGCGCATCGGCAACGTCAGCGCGGCGGCCGGGCTGCGGCTGCTCGACCGCGATGGCCGCGCGCTGCCGAACACCTTCGGCTCGTTCGATCACTTCAAGGCATGAACCCGTGCCCCGGTGCCTCGCACAACGACGGCGCGGTCGGGCCGAGCGCCGGGCCGCCCCAAGCCGGCCCGAATCCCCTCGGGGGATCGACCGGCGTACCCGACGGGCGAGGGGTCGTCATTCATCCGCCGATCGCCACGGCCGCGCGCAAGCCGGGCTGGCGCTTCCTGCTGTCGCATCCGGCGCATGCCATCGCACTCGGCTTCGGCAGCGGCCTGTCGCCGGTTGCGCCGGGCACGGTCGGCACGCTCTGGGCGTGGGTCGCGTTCGGGGTGCTGCAGCCCCACATGAACGACCTGCGCTGGGCACTGCTGATCGGCGTCGGCACGCTCGTCGGCTGGTGGGCCTGCACGGTCGCGGCGCGCCACCTCGCGGTCGCCGACCCCGGCGCGATCGTCTGGGACGAGATCCTCGCGTTCTGGCTGGTGCTGTGGCTGGTCACGCCGGCCGGCTTCTGGGGGCAACTGTGGGCCTTCGCGCTGTTCCGCCTCTTCGACGCCGCCAAGCCCGGGCCGGTGGCTTGGGCCGACCAGCTGTTCAAGCTCAAACGCGGCATGCCGATCGGTTGGGCGCAGGGCTTCGGCATTCTGTTTGACGATTTCGTCGCGGCGCTGTGCGCGCTGCTGGTGATCGCGCTGTGGAGGTTCGTGTGATGCAGGCTTTCGAGCCGCTGGTTCTTGCGCTTGCGCAGGCATTGCGCGAACGCGGGCTGAAGGTGGCGACGGCCGAATCCTGCACCGGCGGGTTGATCGCCGCGGCCTGCACCGCGGTCGCCGGTTCGAGCGACTGGTTCGAGCGCGGTTTCGTGACCTACTCCAACGAGGCGAAGACCGAATCGCTCGGCGTCGATGCGCAGCTGATCGCTGCGCACGGCGCCGTGAGCCGCGAGGTCGCGCTCGCGATGGCCGACGGCGCGCTCGCGCACTCGAAGGCGCAACTCGCGGTCGCTGTCACCGGCATCGCCGGGCCGGGCGGTGGCTCGAAGGCCAAGCCCGTCGGCACGGTCTGGCTCGCGATCGCGCGTGCCGGCGAGGGCGCGCAAGCGGAGTTGTTGCAATTGACCGGCGACCGCGCCGCGATCCGCGAACAGACCGTGCAACGTGCGCTGCAGCGGCTGATCGAACGCGCCGAACCCACGCCGGGTGGCTGAGCGATGGCGATCCTCGTTGCGGCCGGCTTCGATGAAGACGAGTGGGCCGCGTGGTGGCCGCTGCTGCGGGCCGCGTTGCCGAGCGAACAGCTGCTGCGCGACCGCGACGCCGTCGCGCCGCACGAGATCGACGTCGCGCTGGTCGCGAACCCGCCGCCTGGCAGCCTGCGCGATCTGCCGAACCTGCAGTTGATTCAATCGCTCTGGGCCGGCGTCGACCGCGTGCTCGACGACACCACCGCGCCGGCCGACGTGCCGCTCGCGCGCATGGTCGACCCTGCAATGAACGCAACGATGGCGCAGACCGCGCTATGGGCCGTGTCGAGCCTGCAGCGCGGCTTCTTCGACTACGCCGCGCAGCAGCGCGAAGGCGTGTGGAAGCAGCATGTGCTGCGGTGCGCCGACGAACTCACCGTTGCGGTGCTGGGGACGGGCCAGATGGGCCGGGCTGCGGCGCATCTGTTGATGCAACACGGCTACGGCGTGCTCGGCTGGAGTCGCAGCGCCGGCCCGTTGGCGCGTGTGCTCGCGCAGGCCAACATCGTCGTGAATCTGCTGCCGCTCACGCCCGACACGCGCGGCCTCCTCGACGCCGCGGCCTTCGCGCAGATGCCGCGCGACGCCAGCCTCGTGAACCTCGCGCGCGGCGCGCATGTCGTCGAAGCCGACCTGCTCGCGACGCTCGACGGCGGTCACTTGAAGCGCGCCGTGCTCGACGTGTTCGCGACCGAGCCGCTGCCGCCATCTCATCCGTTCTGGTCGCACCCGGCCATCACGGTGCTGCCGCACATCGCCGCGCCCACCGACCCGCGCAGCGCGGCGCCGGTGGCGGCACGCAACATCGTCGCGCTGCGCGAAGGGCGCCCGCTGGAGAACCTCGTCGATCGCGCCCGGGGCTACTGAAGCCGTTACATCGCGCTCAGAAGAACGCCATCGTCCGCACCTCGATGCTCTCCCGCTTCGGTGCGTTCGGCGGCGTCGTCGGGTCTTCAAACGCGGTGTGCCCCATGAAGCGGGCGCGGCCATCGGTTGCGGAGTCGTAGGTCTTCAGCAGCAGCGCCCGGGCCGCTTCCATCTGCGGGAAGTAGTGCCAGCGGTGCCGCGGCGAATGGCGCATCACGTAGATCTCGCCGGTGCGCTCGCGGTACTTGAGGTCCATGCGCAGCATGTCTTGCGGGTCGTGCGTGGTCGCGTCGCACATCGCCAGCGGCAGTTCATCGACGCGCCGGTAGAGCGGCTTCCAGACGTTGTAGAACGCAACGCGCCGTTGCAGCAGGTCGTCGGCCTCGGCGGGCAGCAGGTCGCGCACGCGCTGCGGGCCGCTCGCCACCGTGTAGTCGCTGTGCACCAACAGCACAGCAGGGCGCTGCACGGCGGTTTGCTGCTTCAGGTCGGCGGCCAGGCGCTTGCGGATCGTGTGGTCGAAGACCTCGACCCGCTTCGCGCCGGTGTGCCGCTTCACGAAGTCGACGATCTGCGGATAGAACGCCGACTTCACCGAAGCGTCGTCGTCGAACTGGTCGAAGCGCGCGCCGAACTCGTGCAGCTCGAAGCCCTCGCGATCGAGCGACAAGCGATCGGCGATCGGCCACGCGTCGTGGATCTCGACCTCGTGCGGGTCGGTGCCCGGCGGATTGAGCTTGACCGACGGGTCCGGCTCATAGAAGTAGTAGTCGGGCGGGATGCCGTTGTCGACGCTGTAGTTCAGCGTCGCACGCACCGACGATGGGTGGTCAGTCATGGTCAAGGTCGTCACGCCGCCAAGGCGGCCCTCTCGGTGATGAAGCCTTCGCCGACCCAAGTGGTCCGCCAGCACGGCAGAGTCTCGACACTTTCGGTCAGCCAACGCTTCAGGTTGGGATGGTCGGCGATCGGCAGGCAGGCCCAGCCGTGCAAGTGCATCGGTGCGGCCAGCGCGATGTCGGCGATCGTCGGGTTGTCGGTGGCGATCCACTTGCGACCCGCCAAGCGCGCATCGAGGATGCCTGCGAGCTTGTGGAACTGGGCTGCCTGCGCGTCAAGCACGGCGGGGTCGGCGCTGCCGCCGAGCAGCGGCTCGACGCAGTTCTCGACCAGGTACACGTAGCAGCTCGGGAACCAGGTCGAGGATTCCCACAGCAGCCAGCGGTTGATGTCGGCGCGCGTCTTCAGGTCCTGCGGGTAGGCGCTGTCGCGGCCGAGCTTGTCGGCGGCGTACTGCAGGATCGCGTTCGACTCCCACAGCACCAAGTCACCGTCGACCATCGCCGGCAGCGCCGCGTTCGGGTTCAGCGCGGTGAACGCCGCGTCCTTCTGCTCGCCCTTGAAGTAGTCGACGTGCACGTGCTCGTAAGGCGCATCGAGCAGGGCCAGACCAGCCAGCACTTTGCGGCAGTTGACGGTAATTGGATCGGCATACACCTTCATCATGTCTTGTCTCCTGTGGGGTGGGGGGAGCGGACTGGCGCCGCCTTCACCGCAGTCTATGGATTTGACCCGGACCGCAGTAGCTGGTCGAATGCGAACGTTTTGTCCTCGATCAGGAAACAATGGCACTCTCGACCGACATGCTGGCCGCGTTCGTGGGCGTCGCCGAACACCGCAGCGTCAGCGCCGCGGGCGCCGATCTCGGCGTCGGCAAGAGCGTGATCAGCAAGCGCATCGCGCAGCTCGAAGCGGCGGTGGGGGCCACGCTCTTCAGTCGCAGCACGCGCAAGGTCGCGCTGACGCCGGCCGGCGAGGCCTACCTCGGGTTCGCGCGTCGTGCGCTCGCCGAGGTGGCGAGCGCACAGGAGCGGCTGCGCGAACTGCGTGTCGAGCTCACCGGGCAGATCCGCCTGACCGCGCCGGTCTCGTGGGGCCAGCGCGTGCTGGCCAAGCGACTGCCTGACTTCCTGCGCCTGCACCCGAGCGTCGAGATTGAGCTGCTGCTCAGCGATCGCGTGATGGACATCGCCTACGAGCGCATCGACATCGCGCTGCGCTGGACGACGTTTCCGTCGCCTGAGCTGACGACGGTCGCGGTCGCCGGCATCGAATGGGTTATCGCCGCGGCGCCGGGCTATCTGGCCGCGGCTGGCACCCCGCTCGTGCCCGCGGAACTCGGCGACCACAGCTGCATGTGCTACTGGCGCGAGAGCTCCGACGACGCCTGGCTGCTCGCGGCCGGTGCAGAGCGCGAGCAGGTGCGCGTGCGCGGCCGCTACCACGCCAACAACCCCGAGGCGGTGTGCGACGCCGCGCTCGGCGGCTTGGGCGTTGCGCTGTTGCCGCGCTACCTGTGCGACGACGCGCTCGCCGACGGCCGGCTGGTGCACGTGCTGCCGGCATGGACGCCGCAGACCAAGTTTGGTACCGTGATCACCGCGGTCGGCACGCCCGAGCGCATGCGCTTCGCGCGCAACCAGGCGTTGCTGGCGTTCTTGCGCGAGGCGGGTGGCGCATAGCGGGCGTTCAAGCGTGAAGCGCCAGCCGCTGCACCACGACCCGCCCGCGCCCGGTCGCCGGCACCGCCGACGTGTGCTGCACCAGCATCAGCACGAGGCGCCTCAGCCCGTCCCACGGGTCTTGTGGCCAGTCGGGGTGCTTCAGCCCCTTGACGAGGCCATCACACACCTGCGCGGCTTCGAGCAAATGCGCGACCGTGTGATCGGTCAGGATCGGCACGACGCGCTCGAACAGCCGCTCCTTCGCGCCCCAGACGCGCCCTTCG
>JANXVK010000618.1 GCA_025351675.1 Rhizobacter sp. | reverse complement strand
CCGGGTCGAAGCGCTCGGCGATGAGCGTCATCGCGTGGACGAATCCGTCGACGTTCAGCCCCATCACCTTGATCGGGAACTGCGACGGGTATTCGATCAGCGACTGTTCGGGTGGGATGTCTGGCATGGCGGTCGAAGTGTTCATGCGCCCGAAGATGGGGGCGGCGGCACGCGAGTCAACGGTCAGATCGACTGGGTGGCTTTCGCCCGCTGGTACGCCTCGAACAGCCGTGCATATACCGGTCCCGGCTTGCCGTGCAGCGCGCCGTGGCCGACCGGCTCGCCGTCGAGCGAGGTCACCGGCAGGATCTCTTTCGTCGCCGAACTCAGCAGCAGTTCGTCGGCCGAGAGCACATCGGCTTCGGCGATCGGGCGCAGGTTGTGGGCGATGCCGACCTCTTCGCACAACTCGCGGATCAGCTCGTAGCGGATGCCTTCGAGCACGTGTTCGCTCTTCGGCGGCCCCAGCAGCGCGCCCTCGTGCACGACCCAGACGTTGCTCGCCGCCGCTTCGGTCAGAAAGCCGTCGCGGAACATGATCGTTTCGGTCGCGCCCTTGTCGGCCGACATCTGCCGCGCCAGCACGTTGCCGAGCAGCGAGATGCTCTTGATGTCGCCACGCTCCCAGCGGAAATCGCGCGCGGTGATGCACGCGACGCCGGCGTGGCGCTGCTCGGGCGTGGCCGGCTTCATCAGGCTGCACATCATGAACACGGTCGGCGCCACATTGGCCGGCATCACGTGGTCGCGCAGCGCGACGCCGCGGGTGATCTGGATGTAGATCAGCTGGTCGCCATCACCACCGTTTGCGCCCTTCGCGGCCAGCGCCGCGAGCAGGGTGTGGCAACGCTCCAGCCACTCCTCGCGGGTGTGCGGATTCGCGATGCGCAGCTTGGTCAGGCTGCGGTTCAGGCGCGCCAGATGCTCATCGAAGCGAAACAGCTTGCCTTCGTAGGCCGGCACCACTTCGTAGATGCCGTCGCCGAAGATGAAGCCGCGGTCGAGCACCGAGACCTTCGTGTCGCGCAGCGGGCCGTACTCGCCGTTCAGGTAACACAGGGTGTCGGGCAAGGTTTGCATGGCGTTCACTCCGGGGTGATCACAAGGGCGAAGGCGAAGACTACTACTTGATCCACAGGCGCAGGGCATCCCACGCGCGGCCGAAGATGCCGGCCTGCGCGACCGGCTCCTGCACGACCAGCGGTACGTCGATCACCGCCGCGCCCGAGGCGGTGCTGACCTTGATCGTGCCGACGCGCTGGCCCTTCGCGAGCGGTGCCACCAGCGGGTCGGTGCGCTCGATCTTCGTCTGCAGCTTGCCGCCCTCGCCCTTCGGGACGCTGACGAACAGGCCGCCGGCCGCGCCGAGCTTGGCTTCGTTCGAGGTGCCCTTCCAGACCGGCACGGTCGCGATCGCCTTGGCGTTGTCGAACACGCGAATCGTGTCGAAGGCCGAGAAGCCCCAGTTCAGCAGCTTCTGGCTTTCGCTCGCGCGCGCTTCCATCGAAGTGGTGTTGAGCACGACGGTCAGGATGCGGCGCTTGCCGGGGCCTTTGCCGTCGGCGCCGAGGTTCGGGAATTCGCGCTGCGCGGTCGCGATCAGGCAGTAGCCGGCCGCGTCGGTGAAGCCGGTCTTCATGCCGTCGACGCTCGGGTCGCGGCGCAGCAACAGGTTGCGGTTCGGCTGGTTGATGTTGTTGTACTTGTATTCCTTGATCGCGTAGTACGCGAAGAACTCCGGGTAGTCGCGGATCACGTGGGTCGCGATCACGGCCAGATCGCGCGCGGTGCTGCGGTGGCCGGCTTCGGTCAGCCCGGTGACGTTCTTGAACACCGTGTTCTTCAGGCCGAACGCCAGCGCCTGGCGGTTCATCATCGCGACGAACTGATCCAGCGTGCCGCCGACCGCCTCGGCCAGCACCACGGCCGCGTCGTTGCCCGACTGCACGATCTCGCCCTTCAGCAGTTCCTCGACCGTCGGCGTCATCGTCGTGTCGATGAACATCAGCGAGCCGCCGGCCTTGCGCTCGTCCCACGCGCGCTTGCTGACCGGCAGCTTCTGGTCAAGCGTGAGCTTCTTGTCGTGGATCGCGGTGAAGACGACGTACAGGCTCATCAGCTTGGTCAGCGAGGCCGGGTCGGCCGAGGCGTCGGCGTCGCGCTCGGCGAGGGCCTGGTTGCTGGTCAGGTCGAGCACGAGAAAGCTCTTGGCCGCCACTTCGGGCGGCTGCAAAGCCTGGGCGAAGGCGGACGAGGCCGCGAACGCGAGTGAGAGAACGAGAGCAGAGAAGCGATTCATGGAGATACCAAGTGAGGAGACAGTTGCGCGGGCAAACAGGGCTCAGGCCCGCGCGTCATTCGGAAGCGATCAGAGCGGCATGCGCGGCCGCAGTTCCTGCACGATCGTGTTTTTCAGCAAGCCGAGCTGGCCGTGGAAGAAGTGGCCGACGCCGGGGAACACGATCACCGGCAGCGACTGCGGGCGGGCCCAGTCGAAGGTGGCGGTGAGCGGCACCACGTCGTCGGCCTCGCCGTGGATCACGAGGCTGTCGGCGGGCACGTTGGCCATCGGCCGCTTCAAGGTCGACGGGCCGACCAGCACCATGCGCTGCGGTTTCGCCTCGATGGCCAGGCGCGCGGCCGCATGCGACGCGACGAACGCGCCGAACGAGAAGCCGCCGAGCATGAACGGCTCGCCCGGCGCGCGCATCGCCGCGATCACCGCCAAGGCATCGTCGATCTCGCCGATGCCTTCGCTCCACGCGCCGGCCGAGGCACCGATGCCGCGAAAGTTGAAGCGCACGCAACGCCAGCCGAGCGTCACGAAGGCGCGGGCGAGCGTCTGCACGACCTTGTTGTCCAGCGTGCCGCCGAACTGCGGGTGCGGGTGGCAGACGACGGCGACGCCACGCGGCTCGCCGGCCGGCGCGTCGACGGCGCACTCGATCGCACCGGCGGGGCCGGCGATCGTCAGCTTGGTCGTCGAAGAATTCAAGCTCAACGGCCCACGTTCGGTGGCAGCAACAGGCGCTCGACGACCTTGCCGTGTTTCAGGTGCGACTCGACGATCTCGTCGATGTCGGCCTTGTCGACGAAGGTGTACCAAACGGCCTCGGGGTAGACCACCGCGACCGGCCCGCCGGCGCAGCGATCGAGGCAGCCAGCCTTGTTGACGCGCACGCCGCCCGGCCCGGCCAGCTGCTCGCCCTTGATGCGTTTCTTGCAATGGTCGAAACCGGCCTGCGCGCCTTGCGGGGCGCAGGAGTCCTCGCCTTTGTCGCGTTCGTTCAGGCAGAAGAAGATGTGGCGCTTGTAATAACTCATGCCGGCATTTTAGGAGGCGCCGACGCGTCGGGCTGGTCGCCCGCCCCGAGCCGAGCCAGCAGGTACATGATTGCCGCGTACGGCCAAAGCCAGCCAACCCAGCGCGCCACGCCATAGAAGCGGATGAAGCGCCCCTGCTCCCACCCGTGCAGGCTTTGCGCGAAGAACGGGTCGGACGGCGCCTGCGCGACCACGATCACCAGCGCCGTCAACGCCACCAGCCCGAACCCGGCGGCGGCGCGGCGTGGCAGCACGCTCAACAGCGCGGCCAGCGCGATGCCGAACCCGAGCGCGGCGAGGGCGTGCGGCGTGCTCCAGGCCAGCAGGTGTTGCGGACCGAAGTTCAGCGCGGTCGAGAGCGTGGTCGAGAGCACGCCCAGCGCCGCCGCACCCAGCACCAGCACGACCCGGTGCCAGCCCGCGCGCGCGACCGAAAACGCGACCAGGCACGGCGCCAGCAGCCCGAGCGCGATGAGCGCGAACTCGCCCCCCGGCGAGAGCGCGCTTCGCATCAACTCGGCATCGGCCCAGCCCTCGACCCAAGGCTCGATCGGCGTGTCGGCCAGCAGCGCGGCGATGCCCTCCTGCAGCTTCGCCAGCACCTGGCCTTGCCCCAGCGGCACCGGCAGCGGGAACAGCATGCCGATCGGCCACAGCAGCAGCAACGCGAGGCCGCCGGCGCTGCGGCCGATGAACCAGCGGTCGCGCGCGGTCTGCCAGCGCTCGACCGCGCCGCGCAGGGGCACCCAGCCGCCCAGCGCCGCGCCGATCAGCGTGCCGAGTGAATTGAGACCGAGGTCGACATTTGATGGCACCCGGTGCGGCAAAAAGTTCTGCAGGAACTCCATCCCCAGCGACCACGCGGTACCGGCCGCGAACGCCAGCAGAAGCGCCGGTTTCGCGCGCCCGCCGCTGCGCACGATCGCGCCGAACACCAGCGCGCCGAGCGGGATGTAGCCGAGCAGGTTCGAGAGCAGGTCGAACCAGGTCCAGTACGGCGACCACGGCAGGGCCAGGAACGCGAAGGGCGAGACGCCCGGCACCTTCCAGGGCACGAAGGGGTACAGGCTTGCATACGCGATCAGGGCGGCATACAACCATGCCAGCGGCGTGGCAGAACTGCGATGTCGGGGCATCGAGGTCTCGCTAACGCGCCGTCAGAACGGCTTCACGACCACCAGGACCACGATCGCGGCGAACAGCAGCACGGCGGCCTCGTTGAAGAAGCGGAACCAGCGCTCGGGCCGCTTGTTCTCAAAGCGTTCAAACTTGCGCAGCAGCGAACCGCAGGCATGGTGGTAGCCGATCGCGAGCAAAACGAGAAACAGCTTCGCGTGCAGCCAGCCGCCCCTGAAGCCGTAGCCGAGCCAGAGCCACAGACCGAAGCCCAGCGCCGGGATCATCAGCAAGGTCGCGAAGCGGTAGAGCTTTCGCGCCATCATCAAAAGGCGCTCGCGCTCGGGGTGGCTGTCGGCCGGCACCTGCGCGAGGTTCACGAACAGGCGCGGCAGGTAGAACAGGCCGGCGAACCAGCTCGTGACGAAGATGATGTGAAGGGCTTTGATCCAGAGCATCGGTTCATTATGGACGGGGTGTTTTCCCGAGTCTCCATAGAAAAAGCCCCGGCACGCGGCCGGGGCTTGAAATGCCTTTGCGCTGTCATCACGGTCAGGCACCTGCTCAGGGAGGAAAAGCAGGGAACGACGACCTTGCGGCTATCATTCAAAAACAACTTTAGCAGATGCCGTGCGTTTTGCTACACCCGCGTGACCCGTGCAAATATTTGGTTTCCACAACAAATTTTTGTAAAGGAATTAACGCGGCAAAGGCGGCGCACCCTCCCGGACGCGCCCATGCATTCCCCCGCCCCGTTTCCCGCCAATCGCCCGCGCCGCCTGCGCCGTGACCCGTTCATCCGCAACCTGGTGCGCGAGCATCACTTGCACCCGAACGACCTGATCCTGCCGGTGTTCGTGCTCGCCGGCCAAGGCATCACGCAGGAGATCGCCTCGATGCCCGGCGTGCCGCGCGTCACGCTCGACCGCCTGCTGCCGATCGCCGAGGAGTGCGTGGCACTCGGCATCCCGGTGATGGCGCTGTTCCCGGTGATCGAGCCGTCACTGAAGACCGAAGACGGTCGCGAGGCGCTGAACCCCGAAGGCTTGGTGCCGACGGTCGTGCGCGAGTTGAAGAAGCGCTTTCCCGAACTCGGCGTGATGACCGACGTGGCGCTCGACCCGTTCACCTCACATGGGCAAGACGGCGTGCTCGACGCCAGCGGCTACATCCTGAACGACGAGACCGTCGAGATCCTGACCGACCAGGCGCTGACGCAGGCCAGCGCCGGCGTCGACATCGTCGCCCCGAGCGACATGATGGACGGCCGCATCGGTGCAATCCGCGATGCCCTCGAAGCCAACGGCCACATCCACACCCGCATCATGGCCTACAGCGCCAAGTACGCAAGCGCCTTCTACGGTCCGTTCCGCGACGCGGTCGGCTCGGCCGGCAACCTCGGCAAGAGCGACAAGAAGGTCTACCAGATGGACCCGGGCAACAGCGACGAGGCGCTGCGCGAGGTGGCACTTGATCTGGCCGAAGGCGCCGACATGGTAATGGTCAAGCCCGGCATGCCCTACCTCGACATCGTGCGCCGCGTGAAAGACGAGTTCCGCGTGCCGACCTTCGCCTACCAGGTCAGCGGCGAGTACGCGATGCTGAAGGCAGCCGCGCTGAACGGCTGGCTCGACGGCGACGCGGTGATGATGGAAAGCCTGCTCGCGTTCAAGCGCGCCGGCGCCGACGGCGTGCTGACTTACTTCGCGCTCGAAGCGGCGCGCTGGTTGAAGAAGAACGGCTGAGCGACATGCGGATTTTTCACATCCACGGTGACCAGTTCACCGAGTTGCAAACGCTGCCCGATGCGGCGCCGCCGGACGGCTACCTCTGGGTCGGCATCGCCCGCGCCGAGTTCGAACTCGACATCGCGCCGCTGCAAGGCGCGCTGCAGCGCTGGACCGGCGGGCAGCTCGTCGACCTGCACGTCTCCGACCTGCTGAACCCGCAGCTGTCCTCGCACTTCGACTACACCTCGTGGTACGACCTGCTGGTGTTCCGCCGCCTCGCGGCCGCGAGCACGGAAGAAAGCAGCAATGCGGCGCCCGCTGCGCTGACCCTCATCGACACCAGCCCGGTCGGCCTCGCCGTATTCGACCGCGTGCTGCTGACTGTGCACCCGGCCGACTGCATGGTGCGCGAGTACTTCGCGAACCGGCTGCAGCAACAGACGCCCGGCACGGACACGCGCAATTCAGCGCGCATGCCGCCGAGTCCGGCCGACATGGCGCTGCGCATGACCAATCACATGGTCGACAGCTATCTCGACCTGCGCCGCCTGCTGACCAAGCAGCTCGACCAGCTGCAGCAGGAGCTGTTCGGCGCGCATCCGAAGCAGAGCAGCTGGAAGCTGCTGCTCGACTCGCGCAACGGCCTGCACCTGCTCGAAGACACCTGCGAAGACCAGCGCGCCGCGATCACCGAGTGGATCGACGCGCTCGACGAGTTGCCGCCCGACGGCGACGCGGCCGTGCTGCGCGAACGCGAGCTGCTGCGGGTGCGCTCGCGCGACGTGCACGAACACATCGAACGCGTGCTCACCCACGTGCGCCGGCTCGAATCCTCGGCCGAAAACGCGGTGCAGATGCACTTCTCGGCGCAGAGCAACCGCACCAACGAGATCATGCGCACGCTGACGACGCTGACCGCGATCTTCCTGCCGCTGAACCTCGTCACCGGCTTCTTCGGCATGAACTTCGACACGCTGCCCGGCATTCACAGCCCGCGCGCGTTCTGGGTCACGTTCGGCACGATGTTGGTGCTCGGCGTCGGCCTGAGCCTGTACTTCTGGCGCAAGCGCTACATCGGTCGCAGCCCCAAGTGAGCTTCGCGCTGAGCCGCAGGCAGGCGTTTCTGCTCGCGGCGCTGACCCTTGTCTGGGGCCTGAACTGGCCGGTGATGAAAGCGGGGATCGGGGGCTTTCCGCCGCTCACGTTCCGCACGATCTCGATGTGGCTGGGCCTGCCGATCCTGTACATCACGACGCTGGCGCTGAAGGTGCCGCTGCGCATCGAGCGGCGCGACTGGCGCGAGCTCGGCTGGCTCACCGTCACCAACATGATCGTCTGGTACGCGGTCGCGATCGTCGCGCTCCAGGCGCTGTCGTCAGGCCGCGCGGCGATCCTCGGCTACACGATGCCGATTTTTTCGGCGGTGATCGGCATGGCGATGTTCGGCCAGCGGCTGAGCGCGCGGCAATGGGCCGGCGTGGCCGCGGCGGCGCTCGGCGTCGCGCTGCTGCTGTGGCACGAACTCGGCACGATGGCCGGCAAGCCCTGGGGCGCGGCCGGCATGCTGATCGCCGCGGCGTTCTGGGCGCTCGGCACGCAGCAGATGCGCCGCACCCGCATCACCGCACCGACGCTGGCACTGGTGTTCTGGATGACGCTGGTCACCACGCTCGTGATGAGCGTGCTCGCGGTCGCGTTCGACCACGAACGCTGGCTCGCGCCGCCGCCGGCTGCGTGGTTCGGCATCGTCTACAACGCGGTGCTGGTGTTCGGCCTGGCGCAGCCGATCTGGCTGATGCTGGCGCGCAGCCTGCCGCCGATCGCGTCGACGCTGTCGGTGATGCTGATTCCGGTGCTGGGCGTCGCCTCGGGAGCGTGGTGGCTGTCGGAGCAACTGCACTGGCAGGACCTCGCGGCGATGCTGCTGATGCTCGCAGCGATCGCTTCGGTGCTGTGGCCGGTGCGGGTTCAGCGCTAGTTCACCTGGTTTCTGCGTCGAGCGCGAAAGTCGGCAGCCGCCACGCGTTGCGGATCGCCATCAGCCGCAGGCCGACGCCGGTGCACGACACGACGGCCGCGACGGCGTTCGCGATGTCGAGGAACGACAGGGAGGCCATCACGGCCGCCCGGCTGCCCTCATCTCGCGTAGGGGTCCTCGAACCCGAGCGCGCGCATCAGCTCGGTTTCGCGCGCTTCCATCGCGCGCGCTTCGTCGTCGACTTCATGGTCGTAGCCTTGAGCATGCAACGTGCCATGCACGAGCATGTGCGCGTAGTGCGCGGCGAGCGGAATATTCAGCTCGCGTGACTCGCGCTGCAGCACCGGCGCGCACAGCACCAGGTCGGCGCTGACGACCGGTTCGTGGCTGTAGTCGAAGGTCAGCACGTTGGTCGCGTAGTCTTTGGCGCGGTACTCGCGGTTGAGTGATTGGCCTTCTTCGGCACCGACGATGCGCACGGTGATTTCACCCGGCGCTTCGAGTGCCGCACGAATCCAGCGGGCGACCTTGTGACGCGGCAGCAGCACGCGATCGGCCGGGTCGGCGAACTGCAGCGAGAGTGTCAAGGGCGGGCGACGCGGGGCGAGCGCCGGGCCGCTCCCAAGCCGGCTCGCATCCCCTGGGGGGATCGGCCGGCGTACCCGACGGACGAGGGGCTGCATCGCTTCAGGCCTCGTCGAGCCGCGCCGCGTCGTACGCCTCGACGATCCGCGCCACCAGCGGATGCCTCACCACATCGGACGACGTGAAGTGCGTCGTTGCGATCCCGCGCACGCGGCGCAGCACGTACTCGGCGTCGATCAGCCCGCTCTCGGTGCCGCGCGGCAGATCGATCTGGCTCACGTCGCCGTTGATCACGACCTTGGTGCCGAAGCCGATACGCGTCAGGAACATCTTCATCTGCTCGGCCGTGCTGTTCTGCGCCTCGTCGAGGATCACGAACGCGTGGTTCAGGGTGCGACCGCGCATGAAGGCGAGTGGTGCGATTTCGAGCGTGCCTTTCTCGACGGCGCGCGCGACCTTGTCGACGCCCATCAGGTCGTTGAGCGCGTCGTAGAGCGGGCGCAGGTACGGGTCGACCTTCTGCGCCAGATCGCCCGGCAAGAAGCCGAGCCGCTCGCCGGCTTCGACTGCGGGCCGCGTCAGGATGATGCGCTGCACCGCGCTGCGTTCCAGCGCGTCGACGGCGCAGGCGACCGCGAGAAAGGTCTTGCCGGTGCCGGCCGGGCCGATGCCGAAGGTGATGTCGTGCGCGAGGATGTTGCGCAGGTAGGTGGCCTGGTTCGGCGTACGGCCGACGAGATCGGTGCGGCGCGTGCGCAGCGTGAGCGCGTCGCCCCCGCTCGCACGCGCCGAGTCGGGCAGCGCCGCGTAGGCACCGACTTGCACCAGTGCCAGCTGCAACTGCTCGGCATCGATCGGGCGTTGCGATTGTTCGTAGAGCGCGAGCAGCAGGTTCATCGCGTGCTCGGCGCTCGCCTTCGGCCCCTCGATGCGAAAGAACTCGTTGCGCCGCGAGACGTTCACGTCGAGCAGGCGCTCGATGCTGCGCAGGTGCTCGTCGAGGCTGCCGCAGAGGTGGGCCAGGCGCGTGTTGTCGCGCGGTTCGAAGGAGTGACGGAGGATCAAGGCGGGCGGCTTCGGGTTCGGAGCCCGGATTGTCACCCGACCGGCGTGTCGTTGTCGGCATCGGCGCCACGTTTGGCGCGCGCTCGCCAGCACTGCACAGGGGCCGTCCGGCACAATGCGCCTCGATGCCCAACCCCCTCCCTTCAGCCGCGGCCGGCGCATTTCTTGCCCGGTTCTGCGTCGTGGTGTGGCTGGTGGCCTTCGGCCTGATGCATCCGGCGTTGGCCGCCGACCCGCGCGTGCTGGTGATCGACAAGGCCGTGGCGGTGCAGTCGGTCAACCAGCCCGGCACGGTGACGCAGGTCGCGCAGGCGGTCGCACTCCCCGACGACTGGGCCGTGACGCGGCCGCGCTTCGAGGGCAGCGTCTGGTACCGCACCGGCTTCGATCGGCCGGCCGGTGTTGACTCGCACGAGATGATGGCGCTCTACATCGAGCGCCTCTGCAGCAACGCCGAGGTCTACGTCAACGGCCAGCGCGTCTTCAGCGGCGGCCGCATGAACGAGCCGGTCACCCGCAACTGCCACTACCCCCAGCTCGTCACGCTGCCGCCCTCGCTGCTGCAGGAGCGCGGCAACACGCTCGACGTGCAAGTGAACGGCCACGCGCTCCAGCGCGTGGCGGCGCGCCAGCGCGCGGGCGGGCTCTCGACGATCCGGGTTGGCCCGCAGAACGTGCTGGCGAGCATGTACGACGACCGCCTGTTCTGGAACGTGACCGCGGTGCAGTTCGCCAACTTCGCGCTCGTGGTGCTGGGCTGCGTGATGATCGGCGTGGGCTGGATGAATCGGCGCGAGGCCTACTTCGGCTACTTCGGCTGGCTCTGCCTGGTTTGGGGCCTGCTCTCGGCCCGCGTCTGGTGGCGCGATGCGCCATGGGACACCGGCGTGATGGAGTTCCTGTTCTGCACCGGCTTCGCGCCGCTGGTCGCGCTGACAGTGCAGTTTGTGCTGAGCTACGCCGGCGTGCGCTCTCGCTGGATCGAGAACGCGCTCGCCGCGCAGTGGGTGCTGGTGCCGGCCACCCTGCTGCTCGCCGGCCCGGGCCGGCTTCACCTGATGGCCAGCATCTGGTATGCCGTGTTCGTGGTCGAAGTGGTCGCCGCGGTCGGCCTGCATCTGTTCGTCACCTGGCGAGCCCGGCGCCCGGAGTTCTGGTCGATGGCGGCGCTGCTCGGCGCGAGCCTGGTGTTGATCGGCGTGCAGATGGGGACCGAGTTCGGCCTGATCCCTGACTTGGGCATCCCGATGTTGCAGTTCGCGCTGCCGATGCTGTTCATTGGCATGGCGGTGCGGTTGCTGCAGGTGTTCGCGCGCGCGCTGCGCGCCGCCGAAGCCAGCCGCGAGACCCT
>JANXVK010000469.1 GCA_025351675.1 Rhizobacter sp. | reverse complement strand
GGTCTCGCGCGTGTGGGAGGCGCCGCGCGTCACGCTGCCATACACCGAGGAGCAATGGAAGTCGATCGACGCGCTCGGGCATCAGGTCGACAACGACCTGCGCAAGAACGACGTTCGCCTCACCCAAGGCGGTGAACCGACCTTCGTCTCGGTCGACGACCGAGAAGGCGGCGAATGGAACACCGAGGCCATGGGCCCGACCAAGCGCCTGCTCAGCGCCGAGCTGATGGACAAGCTTCGCGCCAAATACGGCGACGGCGGCCTGCTGCACTGCGGCCAAGGCAAGTGGTACCCGGGCGAGCAACTGCCGCGCTGGTCGCTGAACCTGTTCTGGCGCAAGGACAAGGAGCCGGTGTGGACGCACCCCGAGCTGTTCGCGAGCGAGCACCAGGACTACGGCGTCACCGAGGCGCACGCGCAGCGCTTTCTGACCGGTGTCGCGAAGCGACTCGGGCTCGACCCGACGTACGTGTTCCCGGCGTATGAGGACACCTGGTACTACCTGTGGCGCGAGCGCAAGCTGCCGGCCAACGTCGACCCGTTCGACGCGCGGCTGGCCGATCCGCTCGAGCGTGACCGCATCCGCAAGGTGTTCACGCAGGGGCTCGACAAGGTCGTGGGCCATGCGCTGCCGGTCGGGCGAAATCCGTCGTCGACGTTCGCCAGGCCGGGCTCGGAGGACAACGAGGGCCAGCCTCGCTGGCCGGGCAACGAGAGCCAGCCTCGCTGGCAAAGCGGCCCGTGGTTCCTGCGCGCCGAGCGCTGCTACCTGGTCCCCGGCGATTCGGCGATGGGCTATCGCCTGCCGCTCGACTCGCAGCCGTGGGCGAGGGACAGCGACCTGCCGTGGGTCAATCCGCCCGATCAGACGCAGCCGTTCACGCCACTTCCGCCAAGCGCCGGGCTGCGATACGCGAATCCGCAAAGCGGCGTCGCGCCGGCCGCGCCGCGTGCGCCGCAGTCGTTCGAGTCGGCCGCGTCCGTGACCCGCACTGCGATGAGCGCCGAGCCTCGAAGCGGTCGCCTCTACATCTTCATGCCGCCAGCGAGCGCGTTGGAGGACTACCTCGAACTCGTCTGCGCCGTCGAAGACACCGCGCTCGAGATGAAGCTGCCGGTGATCCTGGAGGGCTACGAGCCACCGAAAGACCCGCGCCTGGCGCTGTTGCGCGTCACACCCGATCCGGGCGTGATCGAGGTCAACATCCACCCGGCCCACAGCTGGGGCGAGCTGGTCGACCAGGCGACGCACCTGTACCAGTCGGCGCACGAGACGCGGCTGTCGACCGAGAAGTTCATGCTCGACGGTCGCCACACCGGCACCGGTGGTGGCAATCATTTCGTGCTCGGCGGCGCGACGGTGGCCGACTCGCCGTTCCTGCGCCGGCCCGACCTGCTCGCGAGCATGGTCGCGTACTGGCACGACCACCCGGCGCTCAGCTACCTGTTCTCGGGCCTGTTCGTCGGCCCGACCAGCCAGGCGCCGCGCGTCGACGAGGCGCGCAACGACTCGGTCTACGAGATCGAGATCGCGTTCGCCGAGCTCAAGCGCATCACCGCGGAGAACGGCCACGTGCCGCCGTGGCTGGTCGATCGACTGATGCGCAACCTGCTGATCGACGTCTCGGGCAACACGCACCGCGCCGAGTTCTGCATCGACAAGATGTACTCCCCCGACGGCCCGGCCGGGCGGCTGGGCCTGCTCGAGATGCGCGCGTTCGAGATGCCGCCGCATGCCCGCATGAGCCTGACGCAGCAGCTGCTGATGCGCGCGCTCGTCGCGCGCTTCTGGCAAGACCCGTATCGCCCCGAGCGCCTCAAGCGCTGGGGCACCGAGTTGCACGATCGCTTCATGCTGCCGCACTTCATCTGGCAGGATCTGTCGGACGTGTGCGAGGAGCTCAATGCGGCCGGCTATTGCGTCGAGCTCGACTGGTTCGCGCCGCACCTGAACTTTCGCTTCCCGCGGCTGGGCGACTTCGCGGCCATGGGCGTGAACATCGAGTTGCGGCTCGCGCTCGAGCCCTGGCACGTGATGGGCGAGGAGGGGGCGCCGGGCGGCACCGCGCGCTTCGTCGATTCGTCGATCGAGCGCATCCAGTTGCGCGTCACCGGGCTGGTCGGCGACCGCCACGCGCTGACCTGCAACGGCCGCAAGATCCCGTTGCAACCCACCGGCCAGGTCGGTGAGTTCGTCGGCGCGGTGCGCTACCGCGCCTGGAACTCGCCGGCGGCGCTGCACCCGAGCATCGACGTCCATGCGCCGCTGACCTTCGACCTTCTCGACACGTGGATGCATCGCTCGATGGGTGGCTGCCAGTACCACGTCGCGCACCCGGGCGGGCGCAGCTACGACACCTTCCCGGTCAACATGCTCGAGGCCGAGGCGCGGCGCCTGGCGCGCTTCTTCCGCACCGGGCACACGCCGGGCTACATGAGCGCGCCAAAGGAAGAGCGGAATCCGAACTTCCCGTTCACGCTGGACCTGCGGCGGGCGACGGGGTGACGGGGTGACGGGGTGATGGTCCGGAAGTACTTCACCGCAGAGTGACGGAGTGAACGGAGTTCACGCAGAGCAAGAAAGACGTCTTGAACTCTGCGGCAATTCCGGCAACTCCATCACTCTGCGGTGAATCTTTCTCTCGCGGCCACGGGCGACAATGCGGCCCGTGATGAGTGAAGCCCCCTTGCGATGCTGAGAGACCTGCTCGACGCCTACGCCGTCCCCGACGGCCGCTTCGACGAGATGCTGGCCTCGGCCCGTGTGCCGCGCCCGCACTGGGATGGGTTCCTGCGTGCGCTGGCCGCGCGCGAGGGCCCCGAGATCGGCGACACGCTGTCGCTGATGGAGCGCGAGATTCGCGAGAACGGCATCACCTACAACGTCTACGCCGACCCGAAGGGCGCCGACCGGCCTTGGGAGGTCGACCCGCTGCCGTTGCTGCTGTCCGCGAGCGAGTGGGAGACGATCGAAGCCGGCATCGCGCAACGCGCCGACCTGCTGAACCGCGTGCTGGCCGACATCTACGGCCCGCAGACCCTGCTGCGCAGCGGTGCGATCCCCGCGCCGGTGATCTTCGGCCACAGCGGCTTTCTGCACCCGCTGCGGGGCGTGCGCCCGGCCGGGGGTGTTCACCTGTTCCAGTACGCGGCCGATCTGGCACGCTCGCCCGACGGCAGCTGGTGGGTCGTCAGCGACCGCACGCAGGCGCCTTCGGGCGCCGGCTACGCGCTCGAGAACCGGCTCGTCGTCTCGCGCGTGTTCCCGCAGATGTTTTCCGACCTGAACGTGCAGCACCTCGCGTCGTTCTTTGCCGGCGTGCGCGATTCGCTGCTGCACTGGTCACCGAAACCGGCAGCCGGCGAGGGTGCGCCGCTGGCCGTGTTGCTGACGCCGGGCCCGTACAACGAGACTTATTTCGAGCACGCGCTGCTGGCGCGCTACCTCGGCTTCCCGCTCGTCGAAGGCAGTGACCTGACGGTGCGCAGCGGCTGCGTCTGGATGAAGACGGTCGAGGGGCTGAAGCGCGTCCACGCGATCCTGCGCCGCCAAGACGACGACTACTGCGACCCGCTCGAACTGCGCTCAGACTCCGCCCTCGGCGTTGCCGGCCTGACCGATTGCGTGCGCCGCGGCAGCGTGTTCGTCGGCAACGCGTTCGGCTCGGGCGTGATCGAATCCGGCGCGCTGCTCGGCTACCTGCCGAAGCTCTCGGAGCAACTGCTCGGCGAACCGCTGAAGCTGCCGTCGGTGGCGACCTGGTGGCTCGGCGAGCCGGCCGCGTTCGACGACGCCTGGAAGCGCCTCGACAAGCTGCTGATCAAGCCGCTCGAACGCTCGTTCCGCGAGCCCGCGCTGTTCGGCGCCGACCTGACGCACGACGAACGCATCCTGCTGCGCGCGAAGGTCGCGGCCCGGCCGCAGCGTTACGTGGCCCAGGAGTGGGTGCATGTCTCGCAGGCGCCGGTGCTCGAGCGCGGTGCGGCCAGCACGATCAGGCGCGGCGCACCCGACACGCTCGCTCCGCGCGGGATGCAGGAGTCGCTCGCACCGAGAGCGGTGGGCCTGCGCGTGTTCGCGGTCGCGACGCCGAACGGCTACCGCGTGATGCCCGGCGGGTTGACGCGCGTCGCGGTCGACGGCGAATCGCGCGTGATCGCGATGCAGCGCGGCGGGTGCTCGAAAGACACCTGGGTGCTCTCGGGCGCGCCGGTCAATGCGTCGTTCTCGCTGTTGTCGACCACCGTGAAGCCGGAAGACCTGGTCGGCTCGCGCGTCAACCTGCCGTCGCGGGCGGCCGAGAACCTGTTCTGGTACGGCCGCTACGGCGAGCGCTGCGACAGCGCGGTGCGCGTGCTGCGCGTCGCGATCGCCGGTGTACTCGACCACGCGGCCGAACCTTCCGACGGTCTCGCGCCGGCAATCGTGCTGGCGCACAAGCTCGGGCTGATCGACGACACCGACAACGCCAACGTCGCGCTGCTGCGCGCCGCGACGCACCCCGACGAGGCGCTCGCGAATCGCCTGCGCCAGCTCTCGCGCGCCGCGTTCAACTTGCGCGACCGCATGTCGGCCGACAACTGGCGCACGCTGAATCAACTCGCCGCCGACCCCGTGTTCCATCGCGGCGCCGCGCTGCCGCTGGCGCTGAGCTGGCTTGACCGCGCGGTCACGTCGATGATGACCTTGTCGGGCTATGTGCTCGACGGCATGACGCGCAGTTCGGGCTGGCGCTTTCTGTCGATCGGGCGTCGCTTGGAACGGCTCTCGCACCTGTGCGCTACGCTCGATGTGGCGACCCACGACGGCGCCGCGCACGGTCTCGAC
>JANXVK010000468.1 GCA_025351675.1 Rhizobacter sp. | reverse complement strand
GGCGGATCGTGTCGACCGCGTTGCCCAGCGCCACGCCGGGCGCCGTGTCGAACCCCATCGTCGCGGCCGGGTACTGCGCCACGTGGGTGATCTGCAACGGGGCCGGTCGTTCGGTGATGGTGGCCACAGCCGACAGCGGCGTCGGCGCGCCCGAGCCCGTCTTGAGGTTCAACTGGCCGAGCGCCGCAGCGGTGCCCAGCGCCCCCGGGCGGGCTTCCAGGATCACGCGGTACTGGTTCGTCTCGGTGAAGATCGTCGAGACGATGCGTTGGCCGAAGGCGCTGTACAGCGCGTCGTCGACCGCGCTGGCCGTGATGGCCAGGCGCGAGGCGGTGTCGCGGTCGATCGCCACATGGGCAGACAGCCCCTGCGCGCCGGCGTCGCTGGTCACGTTGCGCACCTGCCGCGCAGGGCCTTCCTGGCGCAGGCGGGCCATCAGTTTGCCGGTCCAGTCGGTTACCACGGTCGAGTCGGCGCCTTCGAGCGACACGCGGTATTGCGTCGGGCCGGTTTCGGCGTCGATGGTCAGGTCTTGCGTCGGCTGCAGGTAGAGCGTGACGCCGGCGATCTGGCGCACGCGCTCGCGCAGTCGGTCCATGAGCTCGTTCTGCGCCGGCCGGTCGGCCTTCAGGTTGATGAGCATGCGGCCGGTGTGCAGCATGGTGTTGTTGGCCGCGTCGACGCCGATGAACGAGCTCAGGTTGGCGACAGCCGGGTCGGCCAGGACGGCACGCGCGGCCGCCTGCTGCAGCTCCGACATGCGCTCGTACGACACGTCTTGCGCTGCCTCCACGCGCGCCTGCAACTGGCCGGTGTCCTGCGTCGGGAACAGGCCCTTCGGGATGAAGAGGTAGAGCAGCACCGTGAGCACCAGCGTGCCGAGCGCCACCAGCAAGGTCAGCACCTCGTGGTCGATGACCCACACAAGGCCGCGGTCGTAGCGCGCGGTCACGTCGTCGAAGCGCTGCCTGAACCAGGCCGAGACGCGATTGCCTCGCGCGGCCTCGCCTTCCGCCTTCGGCTTGAGCCAGCGCGCCGACATCATCGGCACGAGCGTGAGCGACACCACGGCCGAGATCAGGATCGTGATCGCCAGCGTGACGGCGAACTCGCGGAACAGGCGCCCGACCACGTCGCCCATGAACAGCAGCGGGATCAGCACCGCGATCAGCGAGACGGTGAGCGAGATGATGGTGAAGCCGATTTCGGAAGCGCCGCTCAGCGCAGCTTCGAGCGGCGGCTCGCCGGCCTCGATGTGGCGCGAGACGTTCTCGAGCATCACGATCGCATCGTCCACGACGAAGCCGGTGGCGATGGTCAGCGCCATCAGGCTCAGGTTGTTGAGGCTGTAGCCGAGCAGGTACATCGCGCCGCACGAGCCCACCAGCGAGATCGGCACGGCGATGCTCGCGATCACGGTCGCGCGCAGGCTGCCGAGGAAGGCGAAGATCACCAGCACCACCATCACCACCGCCAGCACCAGCTCGATCTCCACGTGCTCGACCGAAGCGCGGATGCCGGTGGTGCGATCGGCCAGCACCTCGACGCGCAGGTTCGCCGGCAGGCCGGCCTGCAGCTCGGGCAGCAACTTCTTGATCGCGTCGACGGTCGCGATCACGTTGGCGCCCGGCTGGCGCTGCACGTTGACGATGATGGCCGGGTACAGCGTAGCCCCCACGCTTCCTTCGGTCGCTGCCCCCCGGGGGGGCGTCGCCGGGCTTGGGAGCGGCCCGGCGCCCGGCGTAGCCCCCACGCTTCCTTCGGTCGCTGCCCCCCGGGGGGGCGTCGCCGGGAGCGGCCCGGCGCCCGGCGGATTCCCAGCGCCGCCGGACGCGAAGCCGGCCCACGCGCCGAGCCGGTTGTTCTCGGCGCTCTCGATCACGCGCGCCACGTCGGCCATGCGCACCGGCGCGCCGTTCTTGAACGCGACGATCAGGCCGCGATAGTCGGCCGCGGTGAGCAGCTGGTCGTTGGCGTTGATGGTGTAGCTGCGGCGCGCACCGTCGAAGCTGCCCTTGGCGCTGTTGGCGTTGGCCGACGAGATCGCCGTGCGCAGCGTGTCGATGCCGATGCCGTACGACGCCAGCGCCTGCGTGTCGGCCTGGATGCGCACGGCCGGCCGCTGGCCGCCGGCGAGCGAGACTAGGCCCACGCCCGAGACCTGGCTGATCTTCTGCGCGAGCCGCGTGTTGACGAGATTCAGGACCTCGGTCAGCGGCAGCGTGTCGGACGTGTCGCCCAAGGTCAGCACCGGCGCGTCGGCCGGGTTCACCTTGGCGTAAACCGGCGGCGCCGGCAGGTCGGCCGGCAGCAGCGAGCCGCCGGCGTTGATCGCGGCCTGCACCTCCTGCTCGGCCACGTCGAGCGTCTGGCCGAGGCTGAACTGCAAGGTGATGATCGAGACGCCGGCCGCGCTGGTCGAACTCATTCGGTCGAGGCCCGACATCTGGCCGAACTGGCGCTCCAGTGGCGCGGTGACCGTGTTGCTCATCACCTCGGGGCTGCCGCCGGGGTAGAGCGTCTGCACCTGGATCGTCGGGTAGTCGACCTGCGGCAGCGCCGACAGCGGCAGGAACCGGAAGCCGACCAGGCCGGCGAGCACGATCGCCAGCATCAGCAGCGAGGTCGCGACCGGGCGTTCGATGAAGGGGCGTGACGGGCTCATCGGATCGTTCCGGCGCGCGGCCGCAGATCAGCGCGGCGCACTGGCGGCGGCGGGCATGTCGCCGCCCGCATCGGACGCCCGCCGGCGTTGGCCCTCGAAGCCGGCGCCGCTCGCGCCTCCCCCTGCGCCGCTGGCCGCGCTGGCGCCGTAGCCGCGCGCCCCGCGCGCGCTCGAAGCCGCGCCCGCCGGCCGATCGACCGATGTCTGCACGCGCGCGCCGTCCTTCAGGCGATCGCCGCCCTCGGTGACGACGACCTCGCCGGCCGCCAGGCCGGTCGCGATCGCGACGTTCTCAATGCCGGACTCGCCTCGCGTCACGTTGCGCAACTCGACCGTGTTGCCTTCCCTCATCACGTAGACGAAGTCGCCGTTCGGCCCGTGGCGCAGCGCCGTCACCGGCACCACGACCGCGCCGGCGATCGTGCGCAGCAGCAGCTTGATGTTGACGAACTGGTTCGGGAACAGGTTGCGGACGGCGTTCGGGTAGCGCGACTTCGCCTTCACGGTGCCGGTGGTAGTATCGACGGCGTTGTCGAGCGTGAGGAACTGGCCGTCGTCCAGCTTTTTCGTGCGGGTGCGGTCCCAGGCCTCGACCGGCAGCGTCGCGCCGTCGTTCAGCCGCGCCTGGATTTCGGGGATGCGGTCTTGCGGGATCGCGAATTCGACGTCGATCGGCGCGACCTGCGTGATCACCGCGACGCCGGTGGTACTGCCGGTCGAGATGATGTTGCCGGCATCGACCGGGCGCAGGCCGACGCGGCCCGCGATCGGCGCGACGATGCGGGTGTAGCCGAGGTTCAGCTTCGCGGTGTTCTCGGCCGACCGATCGATCGCCACCGTGCCTTCGATCTGCTTGACGAGCGCAGCTTGGGTGTCGACCTCTTGGCGCGCGATCGAGTCCTGGCCGAGCAGTGTTTGATAGCGCTTCAGCGTGACGCGCGCCGCTTCGAGCTGCGCCTCGTCGCGGGTGCGCGCACCGGTCGCCTGCGCGAGCGCGAGCTGGAACGGCTGCGGGGCTATCGTCGCGAGCACGTCGCCCTTCTTTACCATCTGGCCTTCCCTGAACAGCACCTGGGTCAAGACGCCGGAGACTTGGGCCTGCACCGTGACATTCGCGACCGGCGTGACGGTACCGAGCGCCTCGATGAACACCGGGATGTCGGCCCGCTTCGCGGTCGCAATGCCGACCGTGCTGGCACCAGCGCCGCGCCCGCCGCGCCCACCGGGACCGCCAAGCCCGCCCGGACCACCGCCCGTCGCGCCGGCGGGTGTGGCCACGGGGCGGTGCGTGAGGTACCACGCGAGGCCACCGAGCGCAGCGAGCAGCAGAACCGCGATCAGGCTGCCGAGCCAGCGCCGCCGTTTCGGCGCGGGCTCGGGTTCGACGGGCACGGCAGGCGGAGTGGGTCGGGGCTGATCCATGGTGTTCGGGGTCGGGTTGTCGGCGGGCCGCCGGCGCGCTGCGATTGTTCCAGCTAAACGACACAGGCGCGGCGCAGGCACGCGTACGGCGGCTGGGCAAGGGCAACCACCATGTTGACGCATTCGTCGCGCATCCACTATTCTTTACCGCAATTGGTCAGGCCACTTGACCACCAACGCGCTGCCCTCGCCAACCGCCATGCCGATCCAGACCATCGAGCCCCGTCGCCTGTACCGCCAGATCGCCGACCAGTTGCGCGGTGTGATCGAGCGCGGCGAGTACGAGATCGGCGCGCGGCTGCCGCCCGAGCGCGATCTGGCGTTGCAGCTCGGCGTCTCGCGGCCGTCGGTGCGCGAGGCGTTGATCGCGCTCGAAGTCGAAGGCCTGGTCGAGGTGCGCATGGGCTCGGGCATCTACGTGCTGCCGGTCGACGCAGGGCGCATGCCGCGCTCGCTGAACACCGAAGAAGGGCCGCTGGAGACGATCCGCGCACGCCAGCTGATCGAGAGCGGCTTGGCCGCGCACGCCGCGCAGCACATGAAGAAGGCGCAGATCGCCGGGCTGCGCAATGCGGTCGCGCTGATGCAGCACGAGCTCGACGCGGGTCACCTCGCGTGGCGCGGCGACCGGTTGTTTCATGCGCGGATCGCCGAGGCGTCGGAGAACGCGGTGCTGGTGCGCATCGTCGGCGAGCTGCACGACGCGCGCCACAACCCGGTTGCCGAGCAGCTGATCGGCCACTTCGAGACCGAACGCAGCTGGCGCGACGCGATCGTCGAACACCTCGCGGTGATCGAGGCGATCGCGGGCCGGTCGCCCGAGGCCGCTCGCACAGCGATGACCACGCACCTGACGAACTCGCACGACCGCTTCACTGCGAGCATTGTCAGCGCGCGGCAGGCCGCCTCGGTCGTGCCGGTCAAACGGAAACCACCGGCCCGCAAGGCCGCCTGAACGAAGACACGAGCATGTCACTGACTTGCAGAATCCACGGCGCCAAAGACCTGCGCCTCGAAGACGACGCTGCCGCCGAACTTGGCCCGACCGACGTGGAAATGCGCCTCGGCGCCGGCGGCATCTGCGGCTCCGACCTGCACTACTACCAGCACGGCCGGGTCGGTGCGTTCGTCGTGCGCGAGCCGCTGATCCCGGGGCACGAGGTCTCGGGCACGGTCGCGCGCATCGGCGCCGCGGTCACGCGAGTGAAGGTCGGGGACAAGGTCGCGATCAACCCGTCGCACGCCTGCGGGCAGTGCGACTACTGCAACGGCGGGCGCCTCAACCTGTGCCGCCACATGCGCTTTCTCGGCAGCGCGAGCGTGTTCCCGCACGTGCAGGGCATGTTCCGCGAGCGCTTCGTGATGGGCGAACGGCAGCTCACGCCGATTCATGAAGACATCTCGCTCGGCGAACTCGCCTGCGCCGAGCCGCTTTCGATCGGGCTGCACGCGGTGCACCGCGCCGGCCACCTCACGGGCAAGACGGTGCTCGTCACCGGCGGCGGCACGATCGGCTGCATGAGCGTGATCGCCGCGAAGCTCGCCGGCGCGGCGTGGATCATCTGCTGCGACATCGCCGAGCGGCCACTGGCGATGGCGAAGGTCGTCGGCGCCGATCAGGTAATCCGCAGCGACCAGGCGGCCGAGGCCGAACTGACCGACGTCGCAGACGTGTGCATCGAAGCCGCCGGCAGCCCCGCCGCGCTCGCGACCTGCCTGAAGGCCGCGCGCAAGGGTGGCCGCATCGTGCAGGTCGGCACCTTGCCGGCCGAGGGCGTGCAGTTTCCGGCCAACAGCATCATGGCGCGCGAGCTCGATTACGTCGGCGCGTTCCGCGCCGCGCACGCGTTCGACTGGGCGGTGCAGTACCTGCGCACCGGCAAGGTCGACGTGAAGCCGCTGCTCAGCGCGCAGATTCCCCTGAGCCGCTCGCTCGAAGCCTTCGAGCTCGCGAGCGACCGCACCCGCAGCACCAAGGTTCAGGTCGTGTGCGACTGATTTCAACCCACGAGACAACATCACCATGACGAATCGACTGAAGGGCAAGACCGCGTTCGTGACCGCCGCCGGTCAGGGCATCGGCCGCGCGACCGCCGAGGCCTTCGTGCGCGAAGGCGCGCGCGTGATCGCGACCGACATCAACGAGGCGCTGCTCGCCGATCTGGCCAAGACGACCGGCTGCGAAACGCGCCTGCTCGATGTGACCGACCCGAACGCGGTGACGGCGGCGGCGCAGGCGGCCGGCGCCGTCAACATCCTGTTCAACGGCGCTGGCTACGTGCATGCCGGCACGATCCTCGACTGCGACGAGAAGGCGTTCGAGTTCTCGTTCAACCTGAACGTGCGCGCGAGGTATCGCATGACGCGCGCGTTCCTGCCCGGCATGCTCGAATCGGCCGCTGCGGGGAAGGGCCAGGGGTCGATCATCAACGTGGCCTCGGTGGCCGGCAGCATCAAGGGCGCGCCGAACCGCTTCGTCTACGGCGCGACGAAAGCGGCGGTGATCGGCATGACGAAATCGATCGCGGCCGACTTCATCACGAAGGGCGTGCGCTGCAACGCGATCTGCCCGGGCACGGTCGAATCGCCCTCGCTGCGCGACCGGATGGCGGCGCTCGCACAATCGACGAACCAGACGATCGAGCAGGCCGAAGCCTGGTTCGTCGCGCGCCAGCCGATGGGGCGTGTGGGCACGACGGCCGAAATCGCGGCGCTGGCGGTCTATCTGGCGTCCGACGAATCCGCGTTCACGACCGGCACCGCGCAGGTCATCGACGGCGGCTGGTCGAACTGAGACCACGCGCCCATCATTTCAAAACCGGCCTGCCCGGCCGGTCGATCGCGAACAAAACCATGGCATCGGGGCAGCGATTCCAGATTCAAAACAGGAGACATCCCTTGAACCGAACCACACTCGTTCCCGTGGCCCTCGCGGCCAGCTTGCTGGCGCTTTCAGCGAGCCCTTCTTTCGCGGTCGACACCACGTCGAAGAAGATCGCGCTGTCGAACAACTTCGCCGGCAATTCGTGGCGCCAGGCCATGCTGAAGAGCTGGGACAAGGTCACCAAAGAGGCGCTCGCGAAGAAGGTCGTCGCGCAGGCGCCAAGCTTCACGACCTCGGAGAACCAGGCCACCGAGCAGGCGGCGCAGATCCAGAACATGATCCTGCAGGGCTTCGACGCGATCGTCGTCAACGCCGCCTCACCGACCGCTCTGAACGGTGCGATCAAGCAGGCCTGCGATGCCGGCATCGTCGTCGTCTCGTTCGACGGCATCGTCACCGAGCCGTGCGCGTACCGCATCGCGGTCGACTTCAAGCAGCTCGGCGCGATGCAGGTCGACTATTTCGCCAAGCGCGGGCTGAAAGGCAACCTGCTCGAGATTCGCGGCATCGCGGGCGTTTTCGTCGACGACGAGATCCACGCCGGTATCACCGGCGCGGTGGCGAAGCGGCCCGAATACAAAATAGTCGGCTCGGTGCACGGCAACTGGACGCAGACGGTGGCGCAGAAAGAGGTCTCGGCGATCCTCTCGACGCTGCCGCCGGTGGTCGCGGTCGCCACGCAGGGTGGCGACGGCTACGGCGCGGCGCAGGCCTTCAAGGCCGCCGGCCGCGCGACGCCGGTGATCTTCATGGGCAACAGACAAGACGAACTCGCGTGGTGGAAGGAGCAGCGCGACGCGAACAAATACGAAACCATGTCGGCCAGCATCGCACCGGGCGCATCGACCTTCGCGTTCTGGGTCGCGCAACAGATTCTCTCGGGCGCCAAGGTACCGAAGGACATGAAGCTGCCGATCAGCGTGGTCACTCAGGACACGCTCGACGCCGCATTGAAGGCGACCGAAGTCGGCAGCGTCGTCAACGTCGAGTATTCGCAGAAGGAAGTGATCGATTTCATCGCCAAGGCGAAGTGATGACGGAGGCCCGCAGCGGGGGCACGCCGGTGCCGCCGCTGGAAGTTCCGCTGCTCGAGATGGTCGACGCCGCGAAATCGTTCGGCGCCGTGCAGGCGCTGCGCGGTGTCGCGCTGCAGGTGGCGCGCGGCGAATGCATCGGTATCGTCGGCCACAACGGCGCCGGCAAGTCAACGCTGATGAACCTGCTGTGCGGCACGCTCGCGGCCGACCGCGGTGAGCTGCGCGTCGCGGGCCGGCCGGGCGGGCGCCACTGGTCGGTGCGCGAGGCGCAGCGCCTGGGCCTGCGCTGCGTGTTCCAGGAACTCTCGCTGTGCGACAACCTGACGCTCGCCGAGAACATGCGCCTGGTGGCGCCCGAAGTGCGCGGCCGCGGCTGGCGCGTGCGCGCCGGCGCGATGCTGATCGATTCGCTGGACCGCATCTTTCCGGGCCACGGCCTGCGCGCCGGGCAACGTGCTGGCGAGCTGCCGATCGGGCAGCGCCAGATGGTCGAGATCGCGCGCGCGTTCGCGCCGGGCGAGCGGCCGCTCGCGCTGATGATCCTCGACGAACCCACCTCGT
>JANXVK010000459.1 GCA_025351675.1 Rhizobacter sp. | reverse complement strand
TGTAGTCGGGCGAGAGGTACGAGATGCGGTAGTCGGCCTTGATCGGCCAGATGTACTGCTGGCCCCAGACGGCGTTCGCGCCGCCGTCCATCACGAAGCCCTTCGAGCCGTAGCTTTTTCGCGGGCCGTCGAAGGTGTCGGCGTTGAAACTGAAGGTCGTCGGGATCGTGCCGTCGGGCGCGAGCGTGTAGTTGTCCTTCGCGTTGTGCGCGCCCTTCTCGAAGTAGGTCGGGATGTTCGCGATCACGTACCAGTCGCCCATGAAGCGCGGCAGGTCGACCTTCGGGACGAGCGTGACGGGCTTCATCCCGGGGCCGCTGGCGCAGCCGGCGATGAAGAGCAAAGCGATAACGGGTGACAAACGCATGGTGCGACTCCTGTCGTGAAAGTGATCGGATTCATTGCAGCCGGTAACTCAGCTTGCGGCCGCCGGCCACGGTCGAATCGAGGCCGAGCCACTCGCCCCGCGCCGAATACCAGATGGCGATCGGGTTCGCCGCGCCGGTGATGTGGAACTCGGTCGCCTCGACCGGCTTGCCGCGCACCTCGACCGAACTGCTGCCGATGCGTTTGACCTGCACGCTCTCCAGCCTGCCGGTCTGTGCGTTCAGCAAGCGCGTTTGCGTCTGAATCGCCGGGTTCCAGTACGCGAAGCTCATCACGCAGCCCTTCAGCGTGGCGTCGTTCTGGTCAGCGCGCACGCTCTGGGGTGTGCCGTCGTCATCGGTGGTCGAGTTCAGAGCGGTCAGGCAGTTGTCGCGCCATTGCTCGGTCGCCTTGTGGCCGTAGCGATAGACGGAAATGCCGAGGAACTTGACCGCGAAGTTCGCTTCGCTGACGACCTTGCGCTCGTCGCCTTGACCGGTGACGCTGAAGCGATGCTGACCGATCGGTTTGCCGTCCAGCAGCGCGATGAAGTTCCATTCGCCGGTCGGTGGCGCCGGTTCGGCAAAGGCCGGGACCGTGATGGCCGCAAGCACGAGCAGGCGCACGGGCAAGCGCGAGGGCACGCGACCGGGCAGCGCGCGCGTCATGCTGACCTCGCGTTGCGCCGCGGACCGGGGAAGAAGGCGTTCGTGCGCGCGATGTAGTCGCGGTACGCCGGGCGGCGCTCGCCGATGTCCTTTTCGAGCATGGCCACGCCTGAAACCTTCAGCAGCAGCGCCGTCATCAGGATCGGCGAGACGATCGTCCACGCGCCGCCCCACCCCGCGCTGCCGAGCGCGACCAGCCAGAAGCCCCACCAGACGCAGGTCTCGCCGAAGTAGTTCGGGTGCCTCGTGTAGCGCCAGACGCCGCGGTCCATCACTTGGCCCTTGTTGGCGGGGTCGGCCTTGAAGCGCGACATCTGCGCGTCGCCGATGGCCTCGAAGCCGATGCCGAACGCGGTCAGCGCCAAGCCGATCACGTCGATCGCACCGATCGGGCGCGCGCCGGCCATGCCGGCGAAGAAAGGCGCCGAAACCGTCCACGCCAGAACGGCCTGCAAGGCGAACACCAGGTACAGGCTCTTGAATGCAAAGTCGGGTTCGTTGCGGGCGCGGATCTCCTGATACCGCCGGTCTTCGCCGTGGCCCCAGTTGCGTGCGGTGATGTAGGCGCTCAGCCGCAGCGCCCATGCGATCGCGAGCCCGAGCATCCAAACAGCGCGCGTGCCGGGCGCAGGCAGCAGTACGAAGTACACCGCCGCGGCGCTGGTGATGAAAATCGACCAAGTGCGGTCGACCAAGCTCACGTCGCGCCGCACCAAGCTGGCGAGCCAAGTCAGGAAGCCGAGCGCGACGATCAGCGCAAGGCCCGCGAGGGCGATCTGCAATCCGGACAGGTTCTCAACCACCGGAGGCCTCCGGCACCGAAACGCCGTCGAAGCGGTTCGACAGCCCCACCAGCAACGGCATCAGCAGCGCGTACACGCACGCCAGCGTGATCAGTGCCGGCACCTTGTCGACGAACTCCGCGCCACCGAGCGTCACGCCGGCGTGGAATGCCGCGGGGCCACCCACGGCGCCGACCAGCGCAGCGAGCCACGGTTTGTGCTTCATCCAGCGCATCGTCACGTTCAGCGCGATCGCTAGTTCGCCCCACAGCGCAACCATCCAGTACGGTGCGAGCCAGCTCACGGGCTGCCCCGACGGATAGGTGACATGGCCTTGCATCGCCACCGCGCTTTCGACGACGAAGCCGATGGCGCACGCCAGTGCGATCAGCTTCGCCTCCTGTGCCGGCCGCGCGGAGACGCCCAGGTGCCAAGCGATCGCCGCGATCACGCAGGCCGTGCCCCACAGCGGAATGTGGTGGGCCGCGCCGAGCACCGCCGCGAACCACGCCGCTTGAAACACGATGAAGTTCGCGATTTGCACGCCACGTGACGGTGCCGGCGTCATGCCCGAGGCAGCCGATTTTCGCGCGGCAACGCTCGCCGCGTTCATTCGCGCTTCTCGAAAAGGTAGTGACTTACCCACCACTGCCGCCCTTCGTCGTAGCCGAACAGTTCGGCGACCGACATGAAGAACAGTCGCCAGCGCATCCACCACACGCCGGCCTGTTCGCGGCCCCAGGTCTGCTCGAACAGCGGCAGCAGCGCGTCGCGCTGCTCGTCCATGTTGCGCAACCAGGCTTCGGAGGTGCGCTGGTAGTGCGTGCCGTCCCAGCGCCAGCGGCGCAGCAGGCGCAGATCGTCCTGGCAGTGCAGCGCGAGGTCGTCGCTCGGCATCATCCCGCCCGAGAAAAAGTGCTTGCTCATCCAATCGCTGGCGTCGCGCTCGACGAAGGCATATGGCGCTTCGCGGTGCGCAAACACGTGCATGAAAAAGCGGCCTTCGGGGTTCAGCCAGCGCGCGACGCGACCGAAGGCCTGCGGCCAGTTGCGCAGGTGCTCGAACATCTCGACCGAAACAATGCGATCGAAGCGCTGCTCGGTGTCGAACTCGTTGATGTCTTGCGTGATGACGGTCAGGTTCGTGAGCCCACGCTGCGCGGCCTGCGCCTCGATGTGCTCGCGCTGCGAGTGCGAGTTCGACAGCGCGGTGATGCGGCTGCCACGAAATTGATCGGCCATCCACAAGCTGAGCGAGCCCCAGCCGCAACCGAGTTCGAGCACGTCCTGACCATCGACGAGACCGGCGCGTTCGCAGGTGACTTGCAGCGCGGCGGCTTCGGCTTGCGCCAGCGTCCTCGCAGCGTTTTCGCCTTGACCCCAGAAGCAGCTGCTGTACTTGCGGTGCGCGCCCAGTACCGCGCCGAAGAAGGCCGCCGGCAGCTCGTAGTGCTGCTCGTTCGCCTTCTCGGGCAGCAGCGCGAGCGGTGCGCTGCCCAACGCCTCAACGAACGATTGCGTCAGTGCGGCAACAGCCACCACATCGCCGCTTTGCAACTCCACAAGCCGCGCTTTCAGCAGGCGCCGAATGCCGAGCCGGATCACGCGATCCGGCACGAGACCCTGTTCGACCCAATTGACGGCTGTGGCGGTGCTGTCGGCCATGTCGGCGCTCCTTTTTCGGTGGGCAGATGTGCCGCTTTGATGGAACCGATATGCCGACTCTAAACCATAAGGTACAGTTGTTGTACTGTATGGTCACTAAATGACCCAATGAGTATTTTGAAGCCGTTTCAGGCGGCGTCCGCGAGCGCATCTGCGGTGTACGCGCGGCCGAAACGGTTCGCCAGAAACGCGGCCAGCGGCACCTCTTCCTGGCGCACGAAACCCGTCTGCGGCAAGGTTCCGGCCGACAGCATGTCCAGCATCGCGCACAGGCTCGACGCGGTCGTGATCTGGATCGCGCTGCGCATCTTGCCGGC
>JANXVK010000440.1 GCA_025351675.1 Rhizobacter sp. | reverse complement strand
GCGACACCGTCTACGTGACCGACACGCCGGGTGGCGTTGCGCTCACGCCTTACGACCCCAGCTTCGATGAGCAGCTCGAACTCGGCCGCGAGTTCATGCGCGAGTACAAGGACACCTTCCGCGCGCTGGCGAAATGAGCTGGCGCTGGGTCGACAAGCGGCTGCTGTTGATCCTTCACGACGAGAGCCTGGCCGAGCACGGCGGTGCTTCTGGTCTGCGCGATGAAGGCTTGCTCGACTCCGCGCTCGCGCGGCCGCTGAACCTGCTCGCGTACGGCAACCCCGATGCCGCCGACCTCGCCGCGGCGTACGGTCTGGGCTTGGCGAAGAACCACGCGTTCGTCGACGGCAACAAGCGCGTCGCCTTCCTCGCGGTCGGCCTGTTTCTGGCGTTGAACGGATATCGGCTCAACGCCTCGCAGGCCGACGCCACGTTGACCGTGATGTCGCTCGCCGCCGGCGAGATCGACGAGGCCGAGTTCGCGCGCTGGATTCGGGCGAACAGCGCGCCGCGCTGACGATCCGCTACACCCCGCGCGCCCGATCCTCCCGAAACCGCTTCGCGAACGCCGCGAACTGCCCCGCATCCAATGCCTCGCGCACCTCGCGCATCAGGTTCACGTAGTAGTGCAGGTTGTGGATGCTAGCGAGCATCGGGCCGAGCATCTCGCTGCAGCGGTCGAGGTGGTGCAGGTAGGCGCGCGAGAAGTTCTTGCAGGTGTGACAAGCGCAGCTCATGTCGGGCGGCGACTCATCGGTCTTGTGGCGCGCGTTGCGCAGCTTCAGGTCGCCGAAGCGCGTGAACAGGTGGCCGTTGCGCGCATTGCGCGTCGGCATCACGCAGTCGAACATGTCGACACCGGCTTCGACGCCCTCGACCAGATCCTCCGGCGTGCCCACGCCCATCAGGTAGCGCGGCTTGTGTGCCGGCAACCGATGCGGCGTGTGCGCGACGATCTGCTGCATCAGCGGCTTCGGCTCCCCGACGCTGACGCCGCCGATTGCGTAGCCCGGCAGGTCGAGCGCGACCAGTGCCTCGAGCGACGCCTCGCGCAGGTTCTCGAACATGCCGCCCTGGACGATGCCGAACAGCGCGTTCGGGTTCTCGAGCTTGGTGTGCTCCGTCAGGCAGCGCTGCGCCCAGCGCAGGCTCAGCTCCATCGAGACGCGTGCCTCGCGCTCGGTCGTGAGGTGGCCCTTGGTCTCGTACGGCGTGCACTCGTCGAACTGCATCACGATGTCGCTGTTCAGTACGCGCTGCACCTGCATGCTGACTTCGGGCGTCAGGAACAGCTTGTCGCCGTTCACCGGCGACGCGAACTTCACGCCTTCCTCGCTGATCTTGCGCATCTCGCCGAGCGACCACACCTGGAAGCCGCCGCTGTCGGTCAGGATCGGCTTCGTCCACGCCTCGAAGCGATGCAGGCCGCCGAACTGGCGCAAGACGTCGAGCCCCGGCCGCAGCCAGAGGTGAAACGTGTTGCCCAGGATGATCTGCGCGCCCATCGCTTCGAGCGATGCGGGCATCACGCCCTTCACCGTGCCGTAGGTGCCGACCGGCATGAACACGGGGGTCTCGACGACGCCGTGGTTGAGCGTGAGGCGGCCGCGGCGCGCGTGACCTTCGGTCTGGAGCAAATCGAACTTCAACATGGGCGGAATTGTCGCAGGCCGGTTGGCCAACGAGTTGCGACGGGCCGCCATTGCGTCTGCGGCTTTGCGCGGGCAACGAGACGTCGCCCGGGGGATGCCAGAATCGCCGCAGCGCGAGCTACCCCGGCCGCGATGACAGGGCGCTTCTCAACCGCGGATGAAGACACTTCTCGTTGACGACCACAGCCTTTTTCGCGAAGGTCTCGCGCTGCTGATCACGCAGGGCTTTCCACAACTCCAGTTGCAGCAGGCCGGCGACATCGCCGAAGCGATGCGCCAGCTCGAAACGCACCCCGACACCGAGCTGCTGCTGCTCGATCTGGCGCTGCCCGACAGCGCCGGCACGAGCGGGCTGATCCACCTGCGCGAGCACGCGCCGCACGTCACGATCGTCGTGCTCTCGGCCGATGAATCGTCCGAGACCGTGCTCGCCGCGATCGATGCCGGCGCCGCCGGTTTCATCCCGAAGACCGCGCGCAGCGGCGTGATGCAGCAGGCGCTGCGCACCGTGCTCGCCGGTGGCGTCTACCTGCCGCCGGCGATCCTGCTGGCGCCGTGCAGCGAGGCGGTCGATGCGGTGGCGGTGGCCGCGGCGTTCGACCCGCCTGCGCCCGATGCCGATGCCGTGACTGGCCTGACGCCGCGCCAGACCGATGTGCTGCGCCTGCTGATCGAGGGCAAGCCGAACAAGCTGATCTGCCGCGAGCTCGACCTGGCCCAGCGGCGCTCGCGCGGCAGGCCCAGGCTGCGCGCGAACGCGACGAACAGCGCGGCGGTCCAGATCTGGGCGCAGAAGTAGAGCCAGTCGGAGAGCCCCGAGGGCACCAAGCTCACTTCGGCGAAGCAGGTGTAGTTGCGCAGCGAGCCGAGCAGGGCCAGCCCGCTGAACAGCGCGATCGTCGTTTCGCCCGGTCGGCGCAGTCGGATCAGCAGCATCAGCGCTGCGACGATCGCCATGCCGACGTTCAGCGAACGCGGCAGTTCGCGCTCGAACAGCGTGCGGCGATCGTCGTCGACGCGCAGCACCGCGGCCGGGCCGAGCACGGCCTGCGACAGGGCCGGCCCGCCCGCGGTAGCGCAGTTCGATCTCGACCGTGTTGGTGCCCGCGGCGAGCAGTTGGGCCGGCAGGTCGATCAGTCCGGGGGCGGGGTTCTCGCGGCCGTGGAGGTTTTCGTCTTCGACCAGCACGCCGTTCAGGAACACGCGACGCGACGAGCTGACCCGCGCGAACGACAAGGCCCACGGCCGCGTCGGCAGCGCGGCCAGCACGAAGTGCAGCCGGTAGCGTGCACGGCCCTGGTTGCGGGCGCCGCGCTGCGCCCAGGTGTCGGGCAGCGCGACCGTTTGTGCCGCGCCCAGGTGCGTTGTCGTCGCCGATGTCGACGACTTCGGCCTGGGTCAGTCGCAGCAGCGCGGGTTCGGCGTGCGCGGTCGCCGCGCCGCCGCCAGCAAGTGCCACAGCGCCTGTCGCACAGCCTGACGGATCGAAACGGTTCGGGGTGGCGGCATGGTCGGCAGGTGGCAGAGTTCAGCGCAGAAAAAAGCCCGCCGATCGGCGGGCCCCCGGTCACGTCAGATCGGACTCACGGCCGGTCCACCGAGAAGAAGAACGACTTCGTCGACGGTATCACCACCGGGTTCAGGCCCATGCCGCGCAGGCCCAGCACGTTGAACTCGCGCACGTTCACGCTCGTGCCGTTGACCGCGGTCGAGGTCGCCGCGGCGCGGTAGTTGAAGCCGGCGCGCGGGTTGTTCGCGAACAGCGTCTCCGGGTAGTCGAAGGCCGAACCGCTGGCCGAGTGCTGGGTGCGAACCCAGCTGCCGGCGGTGCTGTCGACCGACGCGGTCGTGTTGCTCGATTCGCTCAGCGCGGTGGGGGCGAGCAACTGCGCGTTCAGCGCCAAGTTCCAGCTCGCCGAGACGCGGCCGACCGGGGGCGCTGTGACGGTGCGCTGCTTGGTGAACATCAGCAGGCTACCGTCGCCGTCGACCTCGACGACCATCACGTCACCGTTGCCGGCCTTGTACATGAAGGCGCGGCCGCTGCTCGCGGTGGCACCCGGATCGAACGAATCGAAGCCGCCGTCGGCGTTCGCCCTCAGCGTGCTCAGGTCGGTCGTGATCGGGATGCAATTGCCCGAAGTCAAGCTCCAGGTCGCTTCGTTCTGGCACCAAGTGACGGCGCTGAATGCGCCGGCGGCGTCGATCGTCGCGGTGGCCGACGCGGCCGCGTAGGCACCGGTGTCGGTCGTGACCAAGTCCAGCGCGTTCCAGGTGCCCGCCACTTCGGCGAGCGTGTGGCTTTGCACGGGGAAGCCGATCGTCAGGCGGAAGCTGCCGTCGTCTTCGCGGTAACGCGCGACGAACACGCCGGCCGGCGAGACAACGATGTCGGCCGTGCCGCTGCTGTCGGTGAAGCGGCAGGCGCCAGCGGCGGCGGCGTTCGCGGTCCAGGCGCCGGTGCTGTTGTCGGGGAAGGTCACGGCCAGCGTCGCGGCGTTGACCGTGATCGTGCCGCTCTGCTCCGCCAGGCCGCCGGTGCGGCTCGGCGTGATGACGCGGTAGGTGCCGCTGCGCAGCGCTGCGCAGTTGGCCGCATGCGGCAGCAGCAACAGCGCCGGCGGAAGCGACGCGACGGCGGTGGTCGTCGTGGTGCCGCCGGTGCCGGCGTTGGGCGAGGTGTTGCCGACGGTCGTGGTGATCTCGGCGAGCGTGGTGCCGCCGGTGGTGAGTGCGGTGGTCAGCGCCGCGAGCGTGTCGGTGTAGGCGGCCGCAACCGGGCCGGCGACGACATCGCCGGCGGGCGCGATGTCGATACCACCCGCCTTCAGCACCGCGGTGACGTTCGTGACCGCGGCCGCGACTGCCGCGCTCGGCAGCGCCGTGGCGACGGCGTTCGTGAAGCCGCCGTAGTACGCGGCCGGGTCGCCACCGGCGACGCTCGCGGTTACGAGCTGCGTGATCGGCGTGATGTTCGCGGTCGCGGTGGTTGCCGCAGCGGGTGCTTGCGCGACCGTGTGCAGCGCGCTGCCGTCGGCCAGCGTGACGCGCGCCACGCACGGCCATTTGCCGTCGGTGACGATGAGGGTGAAGCCGCCGTCGGCCTGCGTGACGCTGCTGGCGCTGCCGGTCGCACACCGGGCATCGACGGCCTTCGCGGCGACCGCTGCGCCGGTCGATGCCTGGCCACTCAGCGTGATCGACGCGGGAGCGACCATGCCGCCGGTGCCGCCACTGCTGTCGCCCCCGCCACCGCCGCAGGCAGCGAGCAGGGCGGCGAGCGCGAGGCTGCCGTATTTGAGTTCAGTGCGTTCCCAACGAGGTGCGTGCATGGCGTGTGGCTCCGATGTCTGGTGGTTTGATTGGCGTGATTGAGTCCGCCGCAACGGCAGGCTCGGGCACGGAGTCGAAGGTAACCAGCGCATCGGCGCGCGGCCATCGGCCGTTCGGACGAGGGGCCACATCGGTGGCGTGAAAAAACACACGCGCGCCGCGGCGGGCACGCGAGAGCGCGCCGGCGGTGCGTCAGCGCGCGGCCGTCGCCTCGCGCTGCAGCAGCATCGCGTCGCCGTAGCTGAAGAAGCGGTAGCTCGCGCCGATCGCATGCGCATACAACGCCCGCACGCGATCGAAGCCGGCGAACGCGCTGACCAGCATCATCAGCGTGCTCTTCGGCAGGTGGAAGTTGGTGACCAGCACATCGACGACGCGGAAGTTGAAGCCGGGCGTGATGAAGATGTCGGTGTCGCGTGCTCCGGCTTGCAACGCACCGCCTCGTGCGGCCGATTCGAGCGCGCGCAAGGTCGTCGTGCCGACCGCGACGATGCGGCCACCGGCGGCGCGTGTGCGCGCGATCGCATCGACCGTGGGCTGCGGTACGTCGAACCATTCGCTGTGCATCGTGTGCTCGGCGAGGTTCTCGGTGCGCACCGGTTGGAAGGTGCCGGCGCCGACGTGCAAGGTGACGCTCGCGCTCGCGACGCCTCGCTGCGCGAGGTCCGCGAGCAGCGCTTCGTCGAAGTGCAGCGCGGCGGTGGGGGCGGCGACCGCGCCGGGCTTGGCGGCGAACACGGTCTGGTAGCGGCGCTCGTCCTCGGCGGTGTCGGCATGGGTGATGTACGGCGGCAGCGGCACATGGCCGTGTGCCTCGAGCAGCGCGAGCGGGTCTGCGGGCAAGCGCAGGTGGAACAGCGCATCCTGCGGCCCGGCGCGGCCGAGCACCTCGGCATCGAACGCATCGGCGAAGCGAACCACGCTGCCGGCCTTCGGTGACTTGCTCGCGCGCAGGTGCATCAGCACCTCGTGGTTCGGCAGCACGCGCTCGACCAGCGCCTCGACTGCGCCGCCGCTGGCTTTCACGCCGAGCAGCCGCGCCTTGATCACGCGCGTGTCGTTGAAGACGAGCAGGTCGCCGGCGCGCAGCAGTGAAGGGAGTTCGCGGAACACCCGGTCGGCGGGCGCGGCGCTCGTGCCATCCAGCAGGCGCGAGCCGCTGCGTTCGGCCGCGGGTTGCTGGGCGATCAGTTCGGAGGGCAGAGCGAAGTCGAAATCGCTCAGCGAGTAGGCGTGCGTCATGGGTTGAGGGCTGGACCGGCCCGTGCCAACAAGAGAGAGGCAGAATTCTCCCATGCCATCTGTCGCGCTTTCGGCGCCCGCCCACCCTGCCGCCAAGGACAAGTCCGGCCCGCAGCGCGCGCTGGAGAAGCTGGGCCTGATCCGCCCGATCGACTTCGCGCTGCACCTGCCGATGCGCTACGAGGACGAGACGCGGCTCGTGCCGATCGCGAGTCTGCGCGACGGTGGCGTCGGCCAGGTCGAGGGCGTGGTGCGCGACTGCGAGGTGCAGATCCGCGGCCGACGCCAGCTCGTCGTGCGCGTGCACGACGGCAGCGACGACCTGGTGCTGCGCTTTCTGCACTTCTATCCCTCGCATCAGAAGGCGCTCGCGGTCGGCAACCGCGTGCGGGTTCGCGGCGAAGCGCGTGGCGGCTTCTTCGGGCTGGAGATGGTGCATCCGACCACCAAGGTCGTCGCCGAGGGCGCGCCACTCGCGACCGCTCTGACGCCGGTCTACCCGACCAGCGCGCAGTTGCCGCAGCTGTACCTGCGCAAGGCGGTCGATGCGAACCTGGCGCGCGCCGACCTGTCGGAGTTGCTGCCGGCCGAGGTCGTGCCCGGTGGAATGATGAGCCTGCGCGAGGCGCTCACGTTTTTGCACCACCCGGCGCCGAACGTCGGCACCGCCGCGCTCGAAGACCGCAGTCACCCGGCGTGGCAGCGACTCAAGTTCGAGGAGTTGCTGGCGCAGCAGTTGTCGCAGTTGCAGGCCAAGCGCGAGCGCGAATTGCAGCGCGCGCCACCGTTCGGCGTGCGGGCCGGCGGCTTGCAGGAGCAACTGCTCGCCGCGCTGCCGTTCACGCTGACCGACGCGCAGCGCCGTGTCGTCGAGGAGATCGCGCGCGACCTGCAGCGCGAGGTGCCGATGCACCGCCTGCTGCAAGGCGATGTCGGTTCGGGCAAGACGGTCGTTGCTGCGCTCGCCGCCGCCATCGCGATCCACGACGGCTGGCAGTGCGCGCTGATGGCGCCGACCGAGATCCTCGCCGAGCAGCACTTGCGCAAGCTGGTCGGCTGGCTGGAGCCGCTGGGCATCACGGTCGCGTGGCTCACCGGCAGCCGCAAGGGCAAGGCGCGAACGCGAATGCTCGAACAGGTCGCGTCGGGCGAGGCAATGCTGGTGGTCGGCACGCATGCGGTGATCCAGGACCAGGTGCAGTTCGCGAAGCTGGGCTTGGCGATCGTCGACGAACAACATCGCTTCGGGGTCGAGCAGCGCTTGGCGCTCCGCGCCAAGCTCGTCGGTCATGACGGGCCCTCCTCCGTGAGGGGGAGGGACGGGGAGAGGGCGGGCGTCAAGCCGGAACATGAGGG
>JANXVK010000339.1 GCA_025351675.1 Rhizobacter sp. | reverse complement strand
ATGTGGGAAGGTGTAGAGACTAGACGGCTCAGGCCTTAGGGACTTCCCAGTCCTTGGTCAAGGCATAGTCCAGCCCACGAACACGCCAGTGGCGGCGAAAGCCGAAGTGGGATGAAGGGATAGGTCGCAGGTCCGATTCCTGCCGGGGGCACCATTTTTCGCACTGTCTGCACGCCTGTTCTGGGCTGCAATCCTGATCGTCCTGTGAGGTCTAGCCGGGACAAATTTGGGACACGACAGGGGTAGATGGGACACGACTGGAAGGGACTGCGGGGAAGTCAAATCCTTCAAAATCAACAACTTAGCCGTGTCTTCCCGCCATCCGAATAGCTTAGGAGGGGGCTGCACTATCCATTGTGCGACGGAGCCGGCGAGCTATTTTGACTCACGACGGTGCAGTCCCTCTGGCTTGAGTTGCGTGTAGCGCTTGAGGTTGTCCCATTTCTTGTGACCAGTGACCAGCGCGACCTGCGGAATCTCGCAGAGAGGGAGCTGTTGGGCTGCGTCGGCAGCCGTGCAAGAACATCCTTGAGGCAAGCCCAGGGACCGTGCCCATTGAGCTTTGCCGACACCACCAGGCTCATAACGACGGCGGCGCGTTGGCCTGCCAGCTCACGATGGTAGAACTCAAGGGCCTGCAGTCTGCACGGTATGGCTGGCGCTTGGCTCGATCGCCTGCCGCCACGATCACATCGGCCGACTCGCGCTCGAAATCCTTGAATTCACGTTGCTCCGCCGCATGCCACTACTGGATGTGAGTTGAGCAGACGTTCCCTTGCGCGAAGCGACTTGCTGCGACAGAACCCCATCCAATCCTGCTCGCCAAGAACCCGCCGCTTCTTACCTATCGCTTCCACGTTCGCCGCCTCGTCCAGTCCCGGAAGCGCAGACTGTTCGGACCCTCGGCCGTCGATGGAAGAACGCCGCTCCCTTGCGGCATACGCCGCAGCGGCGCGAATGCGCAATCCGTGCCGATCGCACAGGCGATCGCTGTCGACATGAAGGCCTACTGGTCGGCAGGTGCAGCGAATTTCTTCTCGCATGTCTCCAAAGCCGAGCTCGTCGAAGTCGTGACCGAAGCTGCCGGTGCGGGTGCAGCGAAGGACTTGGCGAAAATGAAGAGGCCCGAAGCAGTGCACGCCGCTGTCGCGGCGCTCGCTGACCAGCGTTGGTTGCCAACGACGTTGCGGGCGGGCCGACCCACTACCCAGCGGCCGTGATGACACGTCGAGCCAGGATCAGGAAGCTGACGCGGGTTTGCCGGGTGTGCCCTGCTTGCTGAGTTTGCGCTTGACCGTCAGGGCCAGCAGCGCGGTAGCAGTGAGCAGCAGCGTCGAGGGCTCGGGAACGGCGCTGGTGACCCGCAACTCTGTTTCGCCCACTCCCGCCAGGTTGCCACCACCATCGACGACTTCAAACGGTTGGGCCCCTGGCGTGCCGCCCGGTCCACCCAACCAGGTGAATTCCACCGACAGTGTTGCCATGTCGCCGGCCAGCAACCCGGTCAACGGCGTGGCGTAGACAATTCCGTTGGCAGACGCGACGGCGTCGGGCTGTACATCCAGAAGGCTCAAATTCGGGTCCAGCGCATGCGACTGCAAATTGGCATAGCTTGACGGCGAAAACAGCAGGTTGATCGACCCGAAGGCATCCACCGGGCCGCTGATGGAGTAGTCATAGCGCCAAAGATCCTCGCCTACGACGGTATCGGCGAGGTCGGTGGAGACAAAGATCGCCGTCGGGCCGGCCCACGCGGCGCAAGCCGCCATCATCGACAGGCCAACAGCGGCGGCTCGGAACTCGCCCCAAGACGCAGGTTGGCGCCGCTGCACGCTGGAATTACCGTGCAATCCGGATGTCATGTCGAATCCTTCAAGGTCATGCGCAGGGGCTCGAAACCCGCGTTGATGGTGCGAGCGCACCGAAGCTACCGAACCCTCACCGCTGAACTGGCATGTAATGGGCCCTGATTCAACGCGAACTGCGCCAATAGAAATGGCCGAACTGCTGACGATCAGCAGACTGACTCAGTTGCCGCAAGCGGCGCCCGCCCCTTGTGTGCACCCGGGCTCACTCGGATCGATGTGGCGGCGGTCGCGGCCGCTTGGGGCGTTCCCGAGGTACGGGAAGGTGGTTCTAAACGGTGCGTCATTGGCATTGACGCCGTCGCCGAGACGATTGTTCGGGGGCGTGTTGAAGCCCGGGGCAAGCACTCCAGCCACGACCCGGAGCGAGATGTCGACCACGTCGTCGAAGAGCCGGCGTCCATTCGGGTAACCCGCCAGATCACCGCCAAGCAAGCCAAGCCGACTCGTATTGGGAACCTGGGTCGGCGCCACGCCAGTGTTCAGACGCAGCATGTCGGCCACCGGCCCGGCTGGTGTCCCGGGCGCGGCAATGGGGGGCGCGTAAGTGACCAGCGGTAGGAGGTCGAGGCGAGGTGGCGGGGGAATCGAGATAGCCCCAGCGGTCAAGGCGTTGAGAATGCGCGCGAGCGTTGGGTCGAGAACAAAGCCCGCGAATTGGCTGTCGTTGCGCGGCTGGTCCATGCTGAACCGGTCTTTGGACCCGTTACCGATCAGGAGCTCGTTGATCAACGGATTGCCGACGCGCTGAATCTGGCTGTAAGTTCCCGAACTGACCGCGGGCAACGGCGCGCGACGCAGCGTAGTCCTTGGCCGCGAGGTAGAACCCCAGATGCCGATGGTGGCCGCCGTCGACGTGGCCGCCTCGACGGCGCCCGTCCGTGTCAGCATCGCGACCGGCACCTCGATCGCGATCGCATTGACCGCATAGCCGGACATCGTATCGGACGCGAAATTTGTCAGTGACGCGTCCTGCGACGGCGACAGTACGCCACCGTTGACGACACTGCGCAAGTTGAGCGTGTCGAACGTGGCGCCGAGGTCAATGAAGAACGGATCGTCGACCGTGCCACTGAAGACCTTTACCCCGGAGAGGGTCGTGCTGTAGGTCGCCAGATCGAACAGCGCAGAGTAGTTCATGGTGCGTGGGCCGACGTTCGCGGGCACTGCAAACAGTGGCCCGCCGCTGGAATTCAAGATCGGCGTGGAGATGCCCCCCTTGATCATCGTGACCGTGTAGCTTTGACGCTGACCGAGACCCGGGCTGTCAAAGTCGGTGATTTTCGGCGGCACGACTAGCGTTCCGGGCGCCACCGGCGGTGGCGAATTGAACGGCGCGACGGCGCCCGCGCCGATGCCGGCATAAACCTGGAACAGATTCGGCAGGCGCTGCTCGGTGGTGAAGCGAAACTGGAAAACGATGTCCTCGACCGCATCGTTGTTGTTGTCGATCTTGATCTCGTACAAGATATCCGGATCGAACGGGAACCAGTTGGGTCCGTTGCCCGGCTCTAGAAACGGATCGACGTTGAGAATGAGCGTAATCCTGGGCAACGGGTTGCTGTCGTAGCTGCGAAAGGCGTAGACGTCAGTGATGTCGGCCTTGGTGTCCAGCGCCACGATCGGCGCTTCTCGGTGGCTTGAGCCCCAAGACGAACCAAGAGCGGACACCAACGCGCAAACGGTGGCGATCTGGCGAATCAACGAGAGCTTCATGGGCGTTCCTTGACGACAGGCTGGACTGGGCGACGGTGGCCAACGGATCCGGGATCAGACGCGGCGCCGGTTTCTGCGGAGTGCGACCACGACCCCGATCAACCCGATCAGTGACAAAGCAGTTGTGCTCGGCTCGGGCACCGGAGCGGCAACCGCGGAAAAGGTGAGAGTCGCCAGCCCCGGGCCAAGACTGGCAGAGCCGAAGGTGCCACCGTCGATGCCGAGTTCGAAGAACGCCGAATAAAACGCAAAGGGCGCGGACGTGAACGTGGCCGTGGCGTCGCTGAAGCCATCAATGACGAGCGCGATTGCGTTTCCGCCAATGCCGGCGTCGAGCAGGCCGGAGATTGCTCCGTCGCCATTCGCGGTGGCGCTGCTACCGAGCGCGACCGTACCCCCAGTGAGCCCGGGAGATGCGACGTTGAAAAGTACGCGCAGCCCGAGCAGTTCATTGCTGTCAGCGGGCAGGGCGACAAGGGTTCCCAAAGAGAAACCACCGGCGACCGGCGCGAGCGACACGCTGTCAGGCGCGATCTGCAGTGCAGTTGGACCGGGAAACGCTTCGACCGCGAAGTCGGAGAACGTCAGCGAGCCGACGGTGCAGCCCCCAGACCCCAACGCTACCCAGCTTGTCAGCGTCCCGGTCGAACACGGTGACGCGGTCGCAAGGGCGGCAGCACAGGTGAGTGCAGCTGCGACGAAAGTCCGTCGTACAGAAATGCGCATTGGAGTACCCCCGCAAAGCATCGAATAACAAGCTGACGATTAAGGCTAACAGCTTCGAGCAAAGCGGCAATCCCCGCGTTTGAGGGATGCGGGTGGCGGGTTCGGCGCGAGCTCGGATTCGCCGATTGCGCGCACTGTTGGAAAGCCCATCTGCTGCTTCGGCACGAGCATTGCGTCGCTTGCGTCGCTTGCGTCGCTTCGACGACCATGCGTCTTCATCCCGATCGTCGTGACCCACACGAGGTGGTCCCACCACGTGCTGTGGGGGGTTCTGTCGCGATAGCAGAGAGAGGCTGCAAGCGACCTCGAATCGGTCCGTCTTAGAACGCCAAAGAGTAGAACTTGTCAGCAGCAGACGTACGCATTCTGCAAAGTCAGCGTTGGCGCGGCTAGGCGGAGATGTTTGGATTGCTCTGCGCCGGCGGCCTTCGGGCTCAATCCACATCCCGGAGATCACCCTCGTTTGCTCCAGGCGCTGCCAGGGCAGGCCGAGCGCGAGGGCGTCGAATTGGGCTTGTGTCAACGCCATCGGTGTCGCGCCAGTGGGCAGCTCACGCGGCCAGACGAAGCGGCCCTCGTTCAAGCGGCGCGCCGCGCACCAGACCCCAAATCCGTCGTGCACCAGCAGCTTGATTCGGGTGGCCCGAGCGTTGGCGAACTGGTAGCCGTGATGCGCTTGCGCGCAACCGAAGACCTGCACCACGCGTGCGAGCAGTCGGCCAGTGCCGGCCCGCATGTCCACCGGTTGGACGGCGAGCCACAGTGCGTCTACTCGTATCAAAGGCGTGCGGATCACCGCAACAACTCGCGCAACCACCCGGCACATTCGCTGGTCGCCGACATCGGCCAGTTGACCGTCGAGATCCTGAAGAACACGGCCCGCATGCCGATGCCGCCGGAGCTGCTGGTCGGCATCGAGACCGCCGACGATGCAGCCGTCTATCGACTCACCGACGAGATCGCGCTGATCGCGACCACCGACTTCTTCATGGCGATCGTCGACGACCCGTTCGACTTCGGCCGCATCGCCGCCGCCAACGCGATCAGCGACGTCTACGCGATGGGCGGCAAGCCGATCATGGCGCTCGCGCTGGTGGGCATGCCGATCAACGTGCTCTCGACCAAACAGCGCCGCCTCCTGGAACAAGGGGTTCGCACGATGAACGCAGGCCGATAGGATGGCCCGCTGGCGTTTCGTCGCGGCGCGCCTCGCCGCATTCCCCCGGAGGTGTCATGGCCAAGTTCAGAGGCCCGAATCAGGGCAAGAAGCTGGTCTGGCGCATCACGGCAGACGCGCCGCTCGGCCAGTTCGTCGACCCGGGCGCGCTACCGCCGCCGAGCCCTGCCGTGCCGGGCGAACCTGAGCCTGGCGGCTGGGTCGTGTCGTCGTTCGACCTGAAGCACGGCGTCGAGGTGCGCGAAGACGGCGATACCGTACCGGGCGACCTGTACGACGCGCTGTTTTCATTCCCGAAGGTCGCATCGAAGCCAGGCGATCCGGCCTGACCACGCCCGCCCCGGTCACGCGGCGACGTTCCCGCATTTCTTTACATCGTCCGGGCTTGCAGCCTTGCTGCCCCGGCTGCAGATGTGCAGGCGCATGCATCCGCACGGGGCGCCGCCGCGTAGCGAGTTGCATCGACCGCACCGAACGCGCGGCGCGAGTGCAACTTTTACGCCCGCCTTGGCCTCCAGGGTCGGGGCACAGGAATATACTGAGCAAGGGGTATTTTTTGAACCGGATTCACGCTGCCGACGGGCATTACAAGGGGTCACTCATGGGTGCCAAAATCAAGGTCGCAGGTTGGTTGGCGGTCGGCGCGGTCGCCGGTGCGCTGACCACGATGCAGTTGCAAGCCACGGCGCGCAATGGCGTGGCGCAGCTGCCGCTCGAAGAGTTGCAGCAGATGGCGGCGGTCTTCGGCATGATCAAGACCGACTACGTGGAGCCGGTCGACGAGAAGAAGCTGATCGGCGATGCCATCGGCGGCATGGTCGCCGGGCTCGATCCGCACTCCCAGTACTTCGACAAGAAGAGTTTCAAGGAATTCCGCGAGGCCACCACCGGCCGCTTCGTCGGCATCGGCATCGAAATGGCGATGGAAGACGGCCTGGTCAAGGTGGTCAGCCCGATCGAAGGCTCACCGGCATTTCGGGCTGGCCTGAAGAGCGGCGACTTGATCACCAAGATCGACGACACGCTGGTCA
>JANXVK010000290.1 GCA_025351675.1 Rhizobacter sp. | reverse complement strand
CGCGGAACCGGAACCCGTTGGCGGCGATGGTCGCGCTTTCCATGTCGAGGGCGATCGCCCGGCTCTGGCTGAAACGCCGCTCCGGCGTGCTCGCGGCGTGATGCGAGGGCAGCAACTCCCAGTTGCGGTTGTCGGTGCTTGCGACGGTTCCGGTGCGCATGATGCGCTTGAGCTCGTAGCCCTTGAGCTGCGTGATCTCTGCCACCGCCGCTTCGAGCGCGACCTGCACCTCGGCCAGCGCGGGAATAGGCACCCACAGCGGCAGTTCTTCGTCGAGCACGTGGTCTTCGCGCACGTAGCCGTGGGCGAGCACGTAGTCGCCGAGCTGCTGCGTGTTGCGCAGGCCGGCACAGTGGCCGAGCATCACCCACGCATGCGGGCGCAGCACCGCGATGTGGTCGGTGATGGTCTTGGCGTTGGCCGGCCCGACGCCGATGTTGACCATCGTGATGCCGCTGCCGTCGGCGCGCACCAAGTGGTAGGCCGGCATTTGCGGCAGGCGCGGCGGCGCGCTGCCGAGATCGTCGCCGGGCTGCGGCGGCAGGCCCTTGCGGCGCGTGATCACGTTGCCGGGTTCGACGAAGGCGACGTAGTCTTGCGCTCGCGCTTCGCTCGTCATCGTTTCATGCCCGAGCCGCACGAACTCGTCGATGTAGAACTGGTAATTCGTGAACAGCACGAAATTCTGGAAGTGGTCTGGCGCGGTGCCGGTGTAGTGGCGCAGGCGGTGCAACGAGTAGTCGACCCGCGGCGCGGTGAAGAGGGCCAGCGGCTGGGCCTCGCCCGGGCCGGTCTCGCGCGTGCCGTTGGCGATGCCGTCGTCCATCGCGTTCAGGTCGGGCAGATCGAAGCGGTCGCGCATCAGCAAGCGGCGCTCAGGCGTCAGGTTGCCTTCGAGGTGGTCGTTGTCGGCGAGCGAGAAGTGCACCGGGATCGGGTGCGCGCTGGTGCCGACCTCGAGCGAGACGTGGTGGTTCTTCAGCAGCAGGCGGAACTGCTCGAGGTAGTAGCTCGCGAACAGGTCGGGCCGGGTCAGTGTGGTCTCGAAGGTGCCGGGGCCGGCGACGAAGCCGTAGCTCAGGCGCGAGTCGGCGCGCGCGACGGTGTCGGTGTGCACGCGCACGAACGGGTAGCAGGCGCGCACGCGCGCGGCCATCGCGTCACCGGCGACGAACGATTGCAGCGCGCCGCGCAGGTGCTGGATGCTGCCGTCGTAGATCGCCCTGACCTGCGCGAGCGCGGCGGCGGGGTCGGTGAAGGCGGCAGGGGCGACGTAGTTCAGGACGACTGACATGGTTCTCCTTCTTGGGTGCCCGCATTTTCCTCCGCGCCGGCGCCGCACGCAGCGCGCGGCGTTGCATTTCGTGACCTCGCTTGTCCTACGTCGCTGGCGGCGATCGGCCGACCGGCCCGAACGGAGGCGGGCTCTAAGGTTCGTTTAGCTGGTTTTTCGAATCGGCCTTTTACTCACCAACTGTCTCAAGGAGATCCGCGATGAATGCATCCAAGACTTTGATTGCCGCGATCGCAGCGGCGTCGATCGTCGGTACGGTGGGCTACGTGTCCGCACAGACCGCGGCCCCGGCCGCCCCTGAGGCGCAGAGCACTGAGCCGATGAGCAACCCGACCGCGACGACGCAACCCATGCAGCAACCCGCACCGGCGCCGGACACGACGCGCACGCCATCGACGGCACCAGCCGACATGTCGTCGCCTCCGTACGTGTCACCGGCCACCAACGCCGCGCCGGCCACGACCGGCTCGAGCACGTCTGCACCAAGCGACCCCGCGCTGACGACCGAACCGGCGCCGAAGGCCGACCGCAACTGACACCGCGCGTGTCGCGAGACCGAGCGTGAGGTTCGTCAGCGCCTCGGCGATCCCCGCCGAATGGTCGGCGGGGCTGAAGCAGGGCGTTTTGCTCGGAGCCGCCGTGCTGGCATTGACGCTGCCGCCGGCCGGTCTCGCCACCTCACGGGTGGCGGCCACCCGGCTTCAGGTGGCCCACTTGGTTCCCGACATCGCCGACTTGGCGGTGCCGAGGGTGGCCGACTTCGGTGACCATGTCGCCTCGCTCGACGCGCGGTTCATCTCCAACTGGGTCGCGCACTCGCAGGACAACCAGCACCTGCCGTTCGTCATTCTCGACAAGCGCGATGCGCGCGTGTTCGTGTTCGACGCCGGTGGCACGTTGGTCGACTCAAGCCCGGTGCTGCTCGGTGCGGCGGCCGGGGACGACTCCGTCGTCGGTATCGGCAGCCGGCCGATCGCGGAGGTCCGACCCGAAGAGCGCACCACGCCGGCCGGTCGCTTTGTCAGCCACCCGGGCCGCAACGCCGCGGGCGAAGACGTGGTGTGGGTCGATTACGACGCCGCCGTGTCAATGCACCGTGTCCGTCCGGTCGATCCGAAGGAGCGTCGCCTTGAACGCTTGGCGTCGAACGACCCGACCCAGCGGCGCATCTCGTACGGCTGCATCAATGTACCGGTGGCTTTCTTCGAGAGCGTCGTCAAGCCGGTGCTCGGCGCGCAACGCGCCGTCGTCTACGTGCTGCCCGAAACCCGCAACGTGCGCGCCGTCTTCGCCGGCGCCTACCCGGTCGACCCGAATACGCATCGGATGTAACGAATTTCCTCTGTGCGTGACCGGGCTTTCGCCGCGAACACGCGCCTCACGCCAGAATCCGCTCCGGCGCGCCACTCCGTGGTCGCCCGGTGGGTGCGCACTTCGGTCGCCGCGCCGCCGATGACACCCCACCGAAGGATAGTTTCCGATGGCCCGTCGAGGCGAAAGGCTGCGCGCTGCGGCCGTTTTGTTGCTGTGCTCGTTGGGCCCGCTGCCGGCGTTGGCGACGGCGGCGCCCGACTTCGGCGCCGAACCCGCCTCGCAGGATGCCCGCTACGCCGCGGCCCAACGAGCACAGCAACAAAACGGCCGCAGCGCGCAGCCTTTCGCCTCGACGGGCCATCGGAAACTA
>JANXVK010000594.1 GCA_025351675.1 Rhizobacter sp. | reverse complement strand
TGTTCGCCCAACGCATGCTCCAGCATGCTTTCGTCGATGACCTGCTTCTCGAGCAGCGGCGCGTTGATCGTCTCGACATTGCCGGTCATGCCGATCAGGTTGTCGTACGCGTTGAGCAGGCGGCGCGCGTCGCCGTCCGCGTATGCGACGAGTCGGTCGCGTGCCGCGTCGCTCATCGGCGGTGCATTCAGCAGCGCCGCCGCGCGCGCCAGCAGCGCGCGCAGATCGTCTTCGGTCAGCGTCTTCAGCACATGCACGGTCGCGCGCGAGAGCAACGCCGAGTTGACCTCGAACGACGGGTTCTCGGTGGTCGCGCCGATGAAGGTGAACAGGCCCGATTCGACGTGCGGCAGGAACGCGTCCTGCTGCGCCTTGTTGAAGCGATGCACTTCATCGACGAAGACGACGGTGCGGCGCTGGCTGTTGCGTGCAAGCTGCGCCCGCTCGACCGCATCGCGGATGTCCTTCACGCCGCCGAGCACCGCCGGTATCGCGATGAACTGTGCATCGAAACCTTGCGCAACGAGCAGTGCCAGCGTCGTCTTGCCGACACCCGGCGGCCCCCACAGGATCATCGAATGCAGCCGGCCCGACTCGAACGCCGCGCGCAGCGGCTTGCCGGGGCCGAGCAGGTGCTGCTGGCCGATGACTTCGCCGAGCGTCTTTGGCCGCAGGCGCTCGGCCAGAGGTGGGTGCAGCTCGTCCTCGAACGGCAGGCGGGGCGACTCGGAACTCATGCTGCGATTGTCGCAGCGCCCCGCCGCCGGTGTGATCGTCAGGCCATCAGCGCAGCAGCATGCGTGCGCACCGACCCGAGCAGGTGCTCGCGCAACGCGTTGCGCCGGCGATGCTGCGCGCGGCGGCGCGATTCGACTTCGACATCCGGCCGCAACGCGGGCCACGCCGGCAGCGTCCAGTAGTGGCGGCCGCTGCGCGTGGCGCCGGCGTCTTCCCAGGCTGCGTCGTAATCGAGTGCAACCTTGCGGCGGCGCGAAGCATAGCCAGCGTACACGTGCGACTCCGAAGCAACGCCGAGCGGCGCGCGCAGGCCCCAGGCCGTCGACAGTGCCTGCGCGGCCAGCACCAGCAACGCGCTCGGCCGCAGACGCTGCGCGGCGGCGCTGAGCTCACGGAGTGCTGCGTCGACCCCTCGCGCGCCCTGCAGCGTGCCGATCACGAGGCGCGAACCGCGGGTGTACGGCACATCGGCAGAACTGACCACTCGACTCGCATCGAGCACGCTGAACGCCAGGGACATCACGCGCCGACCCTGCCATTCGAGGTGCATCGCGAGCTCGCCTTCGCGGCCGAGATTCGATGCGGTCGACAGCGTCACGCCGAGTCCATCGATCGCCGTGAAACCGGTGTCGAGCAGCGCGATCGACTCACCAGCGTAGAGGCGATCGATCGCTGCCATCGGCAAATGCTTCGACAGCCACTCGAAGTGCTCGCGCAGCGCCTGCGCTCGCCGCACCGAACCGAGGCCGCGGCGCAAGTAGCTGCGCAGCGGTCGCAGCGCCAGCTCGGGCTGGGTCTCGACGATCGAGTCGAGGGCGCTGTCGCGAAAGGCCGCGGTGCTCATCTGGAGAGCACGGGAGCTCCACCAGCAGCGCGCCCAGAACTTGACGCCGCGTCGCAGGGTTTGCAAGCGGCCGCCGGCGCCGTCATCGGTACGACGAAACTGTGCGCGCACCCAGCCCGCCGACAACGACGGTGCATGGAGGGCTCGCGCGGGCGCTATCACCTCGTCGATGCCGGGCACCGGCAGACTCAACTGACGTATTCTCATGAGCTGGTTTATCGGCCATCCCGCCTGACCACGACCTGACGAGCCCACCCCGCATCCATGCGTATCTTGCTGGTCGAAGACGACACCGTACTCGGTTCGGTGATGCTGCGCAGCCTGCAGGAGGCGGGCCACCGCGTCGACCTCGCCATCACGCTGGCGCAGGCGCAGCATTTCTGGCTGATTCAACCCTTCGATGCCGTGCTGCTCGACTTGAACCTGCCCGACGGCAGCGGCCTTGTCGCCTTGCGTGACGCACGCGCCCGCAACGACCGCACGCCGACGCTCATACTGACCGCGCGCAACCGCACCGACGAGCGCATCGCCGGCCTCGATGCGGGCGCTGACGATTACCT
>JANXVK010000236.1 GCA_025351675.1 Rhizobacter sp. | reverse complement strand
CAGCAGCGACAACCACTCCAGCGCCTGCGCTTCGGTCGTGACCAGCATCATCGGTGGCAACGCCTGGCGCAGGCGCTTGCCGTAATTCATGCCCGCCATGCGCGGGTCGCACACCACCAGCAGGCCGCGATCGGTCTCGCTGCGAATCAGGCGCCCGGCGCCCTGCTTCAGCGACACCGCCGCCTCGGCGACGAAGTAGTCGGCAAACGGATTCCGGCCCTCGCGCTCCAGCCGCTTGACGCGCGCCTCGACGAGCGGATCGTTCGGCGGCGGGAACGGCAGCTTGTCGATCAGCACGCACTGGAGCGCGTCGCCGGGCACATCGATGCCCTCCCAGAAGCTTTGCGAGCCGACCAGCACCGAGCGCGGTGAGCTGAGAAACTGCTGCATCAGCTGGCGCTTCGGGATCTGCCCCTGCACCAGCACCTGCAGCGCGTCGCCGTTCGCGTCGAACTCCTGCTTGAGGCGTTCGCCGATCGCCTGCAACGCACGCAACGTCGTCGTCAGCACGAAGGTGCGGCCGCCGAGCGCACGTGCGCAACGTGAGGCGAGCAGCGCGACCGAGGCCGGATGATCCGGCTCGTTCGGCTTCGGGAAGCCGCGCGGCACGTACAGCCGCGCGTGCGCCGCGTAGTCGAACGGGCTGCCCAGGCGCAGCGTGCGCGCGTCGGTCAGGCCGGCCGATTCGGTGAACCACGAAAGCCGCTCGTCGTCGCCGAGCGTGGCCGACGTGAACACCCAGGCCTTCGGCGCCGCAGCCATCTGCTCGCGCAGCGCATCGCGGATGTCGAGCGGGGACTCGACGAGGCGAGCTTGGTGCGGCGAGACATCGATCCAGCGCACGTTGCCGTCTTCGGCCGGCTCGGCGAAGGTCTGCGCGAGTGCGGCGAAGTGACTTGCGCGCTCCATCAGCTTGCCGAAATCGGGCGCCATGTCGACGACCACCTTCAGGCTTGCCGCGGCCGCTTCGCAGGCTTGGCGAACGCTCGTCAGGCCGGCCGTGAAGTCATCGAGCCCGCCGCGCTCGCTCCAGCGCAGCTTGATCGTGCCGCGCAGGTCATGCAGCCGCCCGGCCGCAGCGATGCGCAGGTCACGCGCCGCGCGGTCGCAGGCGCCGGCGAGTTCCTGCCACGGCTGCAGCCCGCGCGCCTGCTGCAGGCCGATGCCCAGCATGTCGCGCGCAAAGTCGATCACCTGCGCGGTGCCGAGCGTGGTGCCGAGAAACTGCACGCCGGCCTCGGTGAGCTGGTGCGCTTCGTCGAACAGCGCGACCTCGACGCTCGGCAGCAACTCGGCCACGCCGCTGTCGCGCAGGCTCATGTCGGCGAAGAAGAGATGGTGGTTGACGACGACGAGGTCCGCGAGCATCGCCTCGCGCCGCGCCTTCACAACGTGGCACTGGCGGAACTGCGGGCACTCCTGCCCGAGGCAGTTCTCGCGCGTCGAGGTGACCAGCGGGATCACGCTGCTGCGCTCGTCGAGGCCGTCGAGTTCGGCCAAATCGCCGCTCACGGTCACCTGCGACCACTGCTCGACCTTTGCGAGCGTGCGCACGGCCCAGCGGTCGGGCAGTGTTTCGGCGTGGCGTGCCTGATTCAATCGATGCAGGCACAGGTAGCTGCTGCGGCCCTTCAGCAACGCCACCGTGACCGGCAGCTTCAGTGCCGCGCGCAGCCGCGGGATGTCGCGCAAAAAGAGCTGGTCCTGCAGGCTCTTGGTCGCGGTACTCACCAGCGCACGGGCGCCGCTGAGCAGGGTCGGCACGAGGTACGCGAAGGTCTTGCCGACGCCGGTGCCGGCTTCGGCGACCAATGCACTCCGGGTGTCGATCGCTTGCGCGACACCCAGCGCCATGCGCAACTGGACTTCGCGTTCGACATGGCGGTCGTCGGCCTGCGCGAGCGCGCCAGCGCGCGCGAAAGCCGCAGTGACCGCCTCCTCGAGCGGCGTCACGCCGGCTCGGGCGGATCGAGCTCCGCCTCGATCTGCGAGATCTGGTCACGCAGCCGCAGGCGACGTTTCTTCAGGCGGCGCAGGCTGAGTTCGTCGTCGGGCAACACGAGCGCGGCCTGATCGATCAGGTTGTCGAGGTCGGCATGCTCCATGCGCAATTCGATCAGGCGGCGCGGCAGGGAATGCAGGTTGAGGTCCATGGGCGCGCTGTGTGGCTGGAGATTCTGTGCGGAAGTGGGCGGTGTGATCGAATGCAAACCGATTATAGTTTTCGACCATGAGCACAGCGACCTTGGGCTACCGCCTGAACGGCACCACCGGCCTGCACCGAGGCGACCGTGCCTACCAGCAGGACCAGGTCGGAATCCTCCCGCACGACCGCATTCCGGGCTGCCTGATGGTCGTGCTTGCCGACGGCATGGGCGGCAAGAGCGGCGGGCGCAAGGCCGCCGACCAGGTGCTGCTGACGGCGAACCAGCTGTTCGAGCGCTACGCGCCGGGCCGCGACGATGCCGGCGAAGCCCTGAAGCAACTCGTGCTCGAAGCGCACCTGATGATCAAGCTCACGGCGATCACCAGCGAAGAGGAACCGCACAGCACGGTCGCCGCGTTCATCCTCGGCCCCTCTCAGGGGTGCGACATCATCCATGCGGGCGACTCGCGCGTGTATCACTTTCGCGGCGCCGAACTGGTCAGCCGCACCATCGATCACTCGTACGTGCAGCGCTTGGTCGACGAAGGCCAAATCAACGAGGACGAAGCCAACGCGCACCCGCAATCGAATCTGCTGACAGGCTGCCTCGGCACCAACGCCGACCCGCCGCTGACCCACCATCGCGTCGGCCGGATCGAGGTCGGCGACAGCCTGCTCGCCTGCAGCGACGGCCTGTGGCACTACTTCACCTCACGCGAACTCGGCGCGATCGTGCATGCGCTGCCACCGCGCGAGGCGAGCGAGATGCTGGTCAGCAAGGCGCGGCAACGGGCCCGCGGTGCCGGCGACAACCTGTCGCTCGCGCTGGTCCGCGTCGAAGCGCTCGAGTAGCCGGTCTCAGCGCGGCGCCGAGGCACCGGCCGGGGGCAAGGGTGCCGCGACCTTGCCGCTGGCCACCCGCTGCGCGTTGTGGCGCTCGACTGCCTCGCGGTGCGCTTGCAGCTCGCGCCGCCGGGCCTCGAATTTCTCTTGGTTGCGCTGCGCGACTTCGCCGCGGCTGGCGCCAGACCCCTTGTCGCCCGGCAACTGCGGTGCTGCGTCGGGGTCAACCCGATCGACGGCCGCGGCCGCGCGGCGCACGCGAACCCGCGGCGCATCCGGCGCCGGGTCGCTGGCCCGAGCCTGCTGCGCCTGCGCCTTGTCGGCGATCGTCTTGCGGCGTGCCTCGGCGACTGCGCGACGTCGGCCCTCGTCGAGCTGCAGTTCCTGCTGGCGCAGCTTCTTCAACACCTCGCGATGATCGGTGCGCGCGCGCTCGACGCAGGCGGCAACGATGAACCGGGTCGAGCACTCGCGCTCCTGCTCGAGCAGTTTCGCGTTGACGATCACGCGCTCGCCGGCGATGCGCTCACGCTCGGCATCGGCGCGCACGCCGAACGCGGCGCCGCAGAGCAGCGCGAACCCCAGGAGCCGAATTTTCATGTGAGCGAAGTATCCACATCGCGCCGCGCCAGTGCCAGAAACTCAGCCGACTGCATCTCGCGCAAGCGTGACACCGTGCGCGGAAATTCGTGCGCCATCGGCCCTTCGGTGTACAGACCTTCCGGCTCGGTCTCGGCCGACAGGATCAGCTTGACGCGCCGGTCGTAGAGCACGTCGACCAGCCAGGTGAAGCGGCGCGCCTCCGACGCCATGCGCGGCGACATCGCCGGCACGCCCGACAGCAGCACGGTGTGGAACTGGGTCGCGAGCTCGAGGTAGTCGTTCTGCGAGCGCGGGCCGCCGCAGAGTTCCTTGAAATCGAACCAGACGGCGCCGCCGGCGCGTCGTCTCGCGCGGATCTCGCGGTGCTCAATGTGCAGCAGCGGCGATTCGTCCTTCGCTTCGGCGAGGCGCTCGAACGCGTGAGTCATCGCGGCTTCGGCTTCAGCATTCAACGGCGTCTGGTACAGACCGATTTGCGCCAGTGTGATCTGCCGGTAGTCGTTGCCGTTGTCGACGTTGACGACTTCGAGCTTGTCGTTCAGCAGCGCGATCGCCGGCAGGATGCGGTCGCGGTGCAGGCCGTTCGGATAGAGGTCGTCGGGCTTGAAGTTCGAGGTCGTGACGATGCTGACGCGGTTCTCGAACAGCGATTCGAGCAGCCGGTACAGGATCATCGCGTCGGTCACGTCCGAGACATGGAACTCGTCGAAACAAATCAGCCGGTAGCGCCGCGCCATGCGCCTGCCGAGTTCGGCCAGCGGATTCACCGTGCCCTGCAGCTCGATCAACTCCCGGTGGACCTCGCGCATGAATTCGTGGAAATGCAGGCGCGTCTTGCGCTGCAGTGGCACGGCGTTGAAAAAGCAGTCCATCAGGAAGCTCTTGCCGCGCCCCACGCCGCCGTACATATAGACGCCGCGCGGGATCGGCGGCCGCGCGATCAGCTTGGTCAGCGCGTTGCTGCGCCGCGCCTTGTAGTCGGCCCACTCGTTCTCGCAGCGTTCGAGCGAGTCGATCGCACGCAGCTGCGCCGGGTCGGCTTCGTAGCCACGCTCGGCGAGGGTCTGCTCGTAGAGAGCGCGGACGCCCACGTCAGAAGTTCAGGGCACGCTTCTCGACCGCCAGCGCCGCTTCCTTGATCGCTTCGCTGAGCGTCGGGTGGGCATGGCAGATGCGGCCGATGTCTTCCGACGACGCCTTGAACTCCATCGCCATCGCGGCTTCGGCGATCAGCTCGGACGCCATCGGGCCGACGATGTGCACGCCCAGCACCTCGTCGGTCTTGTCGTCGGCGATGACCTTCACGAGACCGGTGGTGTCGCCCATCGCGCGTGCCCGGCCGTTCGCCATGAACGGAAAGGTGCCGACCTTGTAGCCGCGCGCCGCGGCCTTCAGCTGCTGCTCGGTCTGGCCGACCCACGCGATCTCGGGCGAGGTGTAGATGACCCACGGCACGGTGTTGAAGTCGACATGCGGATGCTGGCCGGCGATGCGCTCTGCCACTGCCGAGCCTTCTTCCTCGGCCTTGTGCGCGAGCATCGGGCCGCGCACCACGTCACCGACCGCCCAGACGTTCGGCAGGCTGGTCTTGCAGTCGCTGTCGACGGTGATGAAGCCGCGTTCGTCCAGCGTCAGGCCGACCGCCTCGGCGTTCAGCCCGATCGTGTTCGGCAAGCGACCGATCGAGACGATCAGCTTCTCGACGTCCAGCGTCTGCGCCTTGCCGGCGGCATCGGAGTAGGCCAGGCTCGCACCCGCCGCGCTCGCCTTCACTTCGTTGATCTTCACGCCGAGCTTGATCTTCAGGCCCTGCTTCGTGAAGGCCTTCAGCGCCTCCTTCGCGACCTGTTCGTCGACCGCGCCGAGAAGGGTCTGCAGCGCTTCGAGCACCGTCACGTCGGCACCGAGGCGCCGCCAGACCGAGCCCATCTCGAGGCCGATGACGCCGGAGCCGATCACGCCGAGCGTCTTCGGCACCGCGCCGATACGCAATGCTCCGTCGTTCGAGAGGATCGTGCTTTCGTCGAACGGGGCGCCGGGCAAGGCGCGCGCATTTGAGCCGGTCGCGACGATCACGTGCTTGGCGCTCAGCGTGTCGGGCTTGCCGCCGGCGACGGCGATCTCGTACTTGCCGCCCTCGGCCTTGACGAACGAACCGCGGCCATGGAAGAACGTGATCTTGTTCTTGCGGTACAGGTACAGGATGCCGTCGTTGTTCTGCTTCACGACGGCGGCCTTGCGCGCCAGCATCTTCGTAACATCGATCGTCAGGCCGCTCACGCCGATGCCGTGGTCGGCAAATCCGTGACCTGCATGCTCGAAATGCTCGCTCGACTGCAGCAGCGCCTTCGACGGGATGCAGCCGACGTTGGTGCAGGTTCCGCCCGGCGCCGGGCCGCCCTTCTCGTTCTTCCACTCGTCGATGCAGGCGGTGTTGAAGCCGAGCTGCGCCGCGCGGATGGCGGCGATCTGGCCGCCCGGGCCGCTGCCGATGACGACGACGTCAAATTCTTGTGCCACGTTGCAATCCCCAGATGCCGAATCAGATGTCGAAGAGAAGGCGCGAAGGATCTTCCAGTGCTTCCTTCATCGCGACCAGCCCGAGCACGGCTTCGCGGCCGTCGATGATGCGATGGTCGTACGACATCGCGAGGTAGTTCATCGGGCGCACCACGACTTGGCCGTTCTCGACCATCGCGCGGTCTTTGGTCGCGTGCACGCCGAGGATCGCCGACTGCGGCGGGTTGATGATCGGCGTCGACAGCATCGAGCCGAAGGTGCCGCCGTTGCTGATCGAAAACGTGCCACCGGTCAGGTCGTCGAGCGAGAGCTTGCCCTCGCCGGCCTTCTTGGCGAACTCGGCGATTCGCTTCTCGATGTCGGCGAAGCTCATCTGGTCGGCGTTGCGCAGGATCGGCACCACCAACCCGCGCGGCGAACCGACCGCGATGCCGATGTCGAAGTAGCCGTGGTAGACGATGTCGTTGCCGTCGACCGACGCGTTGATGATCGGATACTTCTTGAGTGCCGCGACCGCCGCCTTCACGAAGAAGCTCATGAAGCCGATCTTGACGCCATGCTCCTTCTCGAACTTCTCTTGAAAGCGCTTGCGCATCTCCATCAGCGGCGCCATGTTCACTTCGTTGAACGTGGTCAGGATCGCGTTGGTCGATTGTGATTGCACCAGGCGCTCGGCGATGCGCGCGCGCAGGCGGCTCATCGGCACGCGTTGTTCGGGGCGCTCGCCGAGCGATTGCATCGGGGGTAGGGCAACGCTCGGCAAAGCGGGCTTCGTCACGACGGCGGCCGGTGCAGCCTTTGCGACAACCGGCGGCGTCAGGGCGATCGGCTTGGCGCCGCCCTGCTCCATCGACGCGAGCACGTCGCCCTTGGTGACGCGGCCGTCCTTGCCGGTACCCGGCACCGAGCCGGCCGGGATGCGGTTGTCGGCCATGATCTTCGCGGCCGCCGGCATGGCCGGTGCTGCGTTGGTGGCGGCATCGAGCGCCGGCGGCGGTGTAACACCCGGCGTCGCGCCCGGTGCGGGCTCGGCCGGCGGCACCGGCTTCACGTCAAGCGGGCTGACCGCCTCAACGCCTTCGGTGTCGATCTTGGCGATCACTTCTTCGGCGATGCAGGTCTCACCGTCGTTCTTGACGAGTTGCGCCATCACGCCGGCGGCCGGTGCCGGCACTTCGAGCACGACCTTGTCGGTCTCGATCTCGACCAGGATCTCGTCCATCTCGACCCGTTCACCGGGGCGCTTCTTCCACGTCAGCAAAGTCGCCTCGGCGACGGATTCGGACAGCTGCGGACACTTGACTTCTACGATTGCCATTTTGTTTGCTCGATTGTTCTTTGAGGTGCGCGGGGCCGCTGCTTACTTTGAGAGGACAAAGCCCCTGAGCTTGCCGTAGGCCTGCTCCAGCAGCGCCTTCTGCTGCTCCTGGTGCAGGTGCGCGTAGCCCACCGCCGGTGAGGCCGAGGCCGGGCGGCCGGCATAGCCGAGCTTCTGGCCGTCCACCATGTTCTCGTGGATGTAATGCTGCACGAAGAACCAGGCGCCCTGGTTCTGCGGCTCGTCCTGGCACCACACGACCTCGGTCGCGTTCGGATACTTCTTCATCTCGGCCGCGAATGCCTTGTGCGGAAACGGATACAGCTGCTCGACGCGCATCACCGCCACATCGCCGTTCTTGCGCTCGGCGCGTGCCTTGATCAGGTCGTAGTAGACCTTCCCCGAGCACGCGATCACGCGCTTGACCTTGTCAGCGTGGACTTCTGCGCTGACCTCGCCGATCACGGTCTTGAACTCGCCCTTGGTGAAGTCGGTGAGCGGCGAACCTGCGTCCTTGGCGCGCAGCAGCGACTTCGGCGTCATGATGATGAGTGGCTTGCGGAACATCCGCACCATCTGGCGGCGCAGCACATGGAAGATCTGGCTCGCCGAGGTCGGCTGCACGATCTGCATGTTGTTGTCGGCGGCCAATTGCATGAAGCGCTCGAGGCGCGCCGAAGAGTGCTCCGGCCCCTGGCCTTCGTAGCCGTGCGGCAGCATCAGCGTGATGCCGTTCGCGCGGCCCCACTTCACCTCGCCCGACGCGATGAACTGGTCGATCACGACCTGCGCGCCGTTGACGAAATCGCCGAACTGCGCTTCCCAGATCACCAGCGTGTTCGGCTCGGCCGACGCGTAGCCGTACTCGAAGCCCAGCACCGCCTCTTCGGACAACAGCGAGTCGATCACGACGAACGGCGCCTGGCCGTCGGCAACGTGCTCGAGCGGCGTGTAGGTGCCTTCGTCCCACTTCTCGCGGTTCTGGTCGTGCAGTACCGCGTGGCGGTGCGTGAACGTGCCGCGGCCGGAGTCTTCGCCCGACAGGCGCAACGCGTAGCCGCTTGCGACCAGCGACGCATACGCGAGGTGCTCCCCCATGCCCCAATCGACGTTGATCTCGCCGCGCCCCATCGCAGCGCGATCGGCCAGCACTTTCTCGACCAGCGAGTGCACCTTGAAATTGGCCGGCACCGTGGTAATGCGCTCGGCCAGGCGCTTGATTTCCGACATCGGCAGCGCGGTGTCGGCGGCATCGGTCCACTTCTTGCCGAGGAACGGCGCCCAGTCGACGGCGTACTTGCTTTTGTAGTTGGTCAGCACGGGGTCGTAGGTGCTCTTGCCGGCGTCCATCGCGGCGCGCAAGGCCTTCACCATCAAATCAGGCCCGTCGGCGGGCAGCACGCCCTGCACCACCAGCTTCTCGCCGTAAAGCTTGCGCGTGCCCGGATGCTGCGCGATCTTCTTGTACATGAGCGGCTGCGTCAGCGCCGGCGTGTCTTGCTCGTTGTGGCCGAGCTTGCGGAAGCAGACGATGTCGACGACCACGTCCTTGTTGAACTCCTGGCGGTAGTCGAGCGCGAGCTGCGTGCACAGCACCACAGCCTCAGGGTCGTCGCCGTTCACGTGCAGCACCGGCGCCTCGATCATCTTGACCACGTCGGTGCAGTAGAGCGTCGAGCGCGAATCGCGCGGGTCGCTGGTCGTGAAGCCGATCTGGTTGTTGATGACGACGTGCACCGTGCCGCCGGTGTAGTAGCCGCGCGTCTGCGCCAGCGCGAGCGTTTCCATCACGACACCCTGGCCGGCGAAGGCCGCATCGCCGTGGACGATGATCGGCAGCACCGAGTCGCCTTCCTTGTCGCCGCGGCGGTCGAGGCGGGCCTTGACCGAGCCTTCGACGACCGGGTTGACGATCTCGAGGTGCGACGGGTTGAACGCGAGGCTCAGGTGCACCGGGCCGCCGGCCGTGGTGATGTCGGACGAGAAGCCTTGGTGGTACTTCACGTCGCCGGAAGGCAGCGCTTCGGGCGCGGTGTGGTCGAACTCGGCGAACAAGTCCTTCGGCATCTTGCCGAGCGTGTTCACGAGCACATTCAGGCGGCCGCGGTGGGCCATGCCGATGACGATTTCCTGCACGCCCTTCGCGCCGGCGCGCTGGACGAGTTCATCCATCGAAACAATGAAGCTCTCGCCGCCTTCGAGCGAGAAGCGTTTCTGGCCGACGTACTTGGTGTGCAGATAGCGCTCGAGGCCTTCGGCCGCGGTCAGGCGGTCGAGGATGTGCTTCTTCTCGTCGGCCGTGTAGGTCGGCTTCGAGCGAATCGATTCGAGGCGCTCCTGCCACCACCGCTTTTCCGTCGGCGTGGTGATGTGCATGTACTCGGCGCCGATCGAGCCGCAGTAGGTCTCACGCAGCGCTTGCACGATCTCGCGCAAGGTCATGTGCTCGGCGGTCGAGAAGAAAGTGTTGGTCGCGCTGAAGACGATGTCCATGTCGGACTCGCTCAGGTCGTAGAACGCCGGCTCCAGCTCGGGGATCTTCGCGCGCTCCTGGCGCTTCAGCGGGTCAAGGTCGGCCCAGCGCGCGCCCAGCGAGCGATACGCGGCGATCAGGGATTGAACGTGAACCTGCTTGCGCGCGATCGCCAGATCGGTGGTCGAGGCCCGGTTGCCGAAGGTGCCGGCCTTGGCGCGCTGCGCGAAGGACTCGACGACCGGCGCGTGCGCCACATCGCGGGCGTCGGAGCCATCGGCGGCCGGCACATGCTGCAGCGCGTCGAAGTACTTGCGCCAGTTGTCGGACACCGAGCCCGGGTTGTCGAGGTAGGCCTCGTACATCTCTTCGACATACGGGGCGTTGCCGCCGAACAGGTACGAGTTCGACCGGGATTCCTGCATCATTTCGCTCACCTTTCGCACCGGTTTCCGGCGCTGAGTGTGGGTTGAAAAACCTTCCGCGACGCGGCTAGACCACTTTGCGGAGAAGCGACCCGCCTCGACCAAATGCTTCGAGGGGACGGGAAGGAGCTGTCAAAAGTTCACGGCGCGGACTGTACCACCGCGCACCGCGGGGGCTTCAACTCCCGAGCTTTACATGCGTCCATGCCGCGGAGATGTCAAGCCAGCGCCACGCGTTCGCGAGCAGACTGGTACTCGCGTATCAGGCGCCCGATCAGTTCGGCCGCCGGCTGCACGCTCTTGATCGCGCCGATGCCCTGGCCGCAGCCCCAGACGTCCTTCCAGGCCTTGGCGCCGGAGCCGCCGAAGTCCATCTTGCTCGCGTCGCTCTCGGGCAGGTTGTCGGGGTCGAGACCCGAGGCCATGATCGAGCCCTTCAGGTAGTTGCCGTGCACGCCGGTGAAGAGGTTGCTGTAGACGATGTCGTCGCTGCTGCTGTCGACGATCATCTGCTTGTAGCCTTCGGCCGCCCGCGCCTCCTCGGTCGCGACGAAGGCCGAGCCGATGTAGGCGAAGTCGGCGCCCATCGCCTGCGCCGCCAGCACCGCGCCGCCGCTGGCGATCGAGCCGCTGAGCGCGACGGGTCCGTCGAACCACTCGCGGATCTCCTGGATCAGCGCGAACGGGCTCTTCACGCCTGCATGGCCACCTGCGCCGGCGGCAACCGCGATCAACCCGTCGGCGCCCTTCTCGATCGCCTTCTTCGCGAAGAAGTTGTTGATGATGTCGTGCATCACGACGCCGCCCCACGCATGCACCGCGTCGTTCACGTCGGTGCGTGCGCCGAGCGAGGTGATGATGATCGGCACCTTGTATTTCGCGCACATCGCCATGTCGTGGTCGAGCCGGTCATTGCTCTTGTGCACGATCTGGTTGATCGCGAACGGCGCAGCGGGTTTGTCGGGGTTGGCCTTGTTCCAGGCGGCAAGCGTCTCGGTGATCTCGGCGAGCCAGTCGTCGAGCAGCGAAGCCGGTCGCGCGTTCAGCGCCGGCATCGCGCCGACGACGCCGGCCTTGCATTGCTCGATCACGAGTTTCGGGTTGCTGATGATGAACAGCGGCGCGCCGATGATGGGCAGCGGCAAAGTCGCGAGGACTCCGGGCAAGGGCATGTTGTTGTCTCGTGTGGGATGTGGAATGAAGCTCAGAACGAATCGAGCGCGAGCGCGGTGACGCAGTCGCCGCCTTCGACGATCGAATCGCGCAGGCCGGGCGCCTTGTTGAGCAGGTGCTCGGCATAGAAATGCGCGGTCGCGACCTTGGCTTTCAGGAACGTGGCGTCGCCCTCGCCTTTCGCGAGCTGGTCTTCGGCCACGAGCAACGCACGCGCCATCTGCCAGCCGGCAACCACGTTGCCGGCGAGCATCAGGTACGGCACCGAGCCGGCGAAGACCGCGTTCGGGCGCGCCTTGGTGTTGCCGGCGACGAAGTCGACGACCTGCTCGAAGGCGACCCGCGCAGCCGTCAAGCGTTTCAACATCGACTTGGCCGCGACGCTGTCGTGCGTCGCGAGTTCAGCCTCGGTCGTCGCGATCTGCACGGCGATCGCCTTCGGCGTGCGGCCACCATCGCGTGCGGTCTTGCGGCCGACGAGGTCGTTCGCCTGGATCGCGGTCGTGCCCTCGTAGATCGGAAGGATGCGCGAGTCGCGCAGGTACTGCGCCGCACCGGTCTCCTCGATGAAACCCATGCCGCCGTGCACCTGCACGCCCAGGCTCGCGACCTCCACGCTCATCTCGGTGCTGTAGCCCTTCACCAGGGGCACCATGAACTCGTAGAAGGCTTGGTTCTGCTTGCGCACCTCGGCGTCGGGGTGATGGTGCGAGGCATCGAACGCCGCCGCCGCCGTGATCGCCATCGCGCGGCAACCTTCGGTGTAGGCGCGCATCGTCATCAACATGCGGCGCACGTCGGGGTGATGAATGATCGGGCCGCTGCCGGGCAACGAACCATCGACCGGGCGCGATTGAATGCGATCCTTGGCAAACGCCGCTGCCTTCTGGTACGCGCGCTCAGCCAGCGCAATGCCTTGCATGCCGACCGCGTAACGCGCCGCATTCATCATGATGAACATGTACTCGAGGCCGCGGTTCTCTTCGCCGATGAGCTCGCCAACGGCGCCGCCGTGGTCGCCGAATTGCAGCACCGCGGTCGGGCTCGCCTTGATGCCGAGTTTGTGCTCGATGCTGACGCAGTGCGCGTCGTTGCGTGAGCCCAATGAGCCATCAGCATTCACCCTGAACTTCGGCACGATGAACAGGCTGATGCCCTTCACGCCTTCGGGTGCGCCGCTCACGCGCGCAAGCACAAGGTGCACGATGTTCGGCGCCATGTCGTGCTCGCCGTAGGTGATATAAATCTTCGTGCCGAATATCTTGAACGTCCCGTTGGGCTGCGGCTCGGCGCGCGTGCGCACGAGGGCGAGGTCGGAGCCGGCCTGCGGCTCGGTCAGGTTCATCGTGCCCGTCCACTCGCCGGAGATCATCTTCGGCAAGTAGAGCGCTTGTTGTTCCGGCGTGCCGGCGGTGAGCAGCGCCTCGATCGCGCCGTCGGTCAGCAGCGGGCACAGCGCGAAGCTGAGGTTCGCGCTGTTGAGCATTTCGATGCAGGCCGCACCGATCGTCTTCGGCAGGTTCTGGCCGCCGTACTCGCTCGGGTGCTGCAGGCCCTGCCAGCCGCCTTCGCCGAACTGGCGGAAGGCCTGCTTGAAACCCGGCGTCGTCGTGACGACGCCGTCTTTCCACGACGACGGGTTCTTGTCGCCTTCCCAGTTCAACGGCGCGACCACGCCTTCGTTGAACTTCGCGCATTCTTCAAGCACCGCCTGTGCGGTCTCGAGGCCGGCATCCTCGAAGCCCGGCAGTCTCGCCACTTCTTCGAGGCCGGCGAGTTCCTTCATGCAGAACAGCATGTCGCTGACGGGGGCGCGGTAGGTCATGATCTTGTCTCCAGAAATTGACAAGGGCGCGTCAACTTGCGTTGCGCGCCCCTGGATGTGTCGTCACGGCGGTGCGTCGGATCAGCCGAGCGCCTTCACCAGCTCGGGCACGGCCACGAACAGGTCGGCCTCGAGGCCATAGTCAGCGACCGAGAAGATCGGTGCTTCCGGGTCCTTGTTGATCGCGACGATGACCTTGCTGTCCTTCATGCCGGCCAAGTGCTG
>JANXVK010000213.1 GCA_025351675.1 Rhizobacter sp. | reverse complement strand
CTTGCGCAGGCGCGCCAACGCCTGCCGGTCGCCCGCGTCGGCGCGCTCCACGCGCAAGGTGCGCGCGTTCGCGACCTCGACCTCGACCTGATCGCCTTCGCGCAGCCCGAGCACCTCGACCACCGCGGCCGGCAGCCGGATCGCGAGGCTGTTGCCCCATTTAGAAACTTGCATCTCAGGCTCCGCCATTGTTTGGATATACGTCGTTTCATTGTATATCTTTTACCTTGACCGAACGCTCTTGTTCGAGCATCGACATGACGATCAGGTCGTCGTAGCCGTCATCGGTGCGCACGCTCTCGCGCAAGCGCCCTTCCACGACGAAGCCTTCGCTGCGGTACAGGGCCTGCGCGCGCACGTTCAAGCCCTTCACGTCGAGCCAGAAGCGGTGCGCGCCGAGGTCACGAAACGCCATCTTCGCGAGCCAGCGGATGCATGCGCGGCCGATGCCTGCGCCCTGCACGACAGGCTGCAACACCATCCGCTTCAGCTCGATCGAGCGGTGCGGATTGCGGCAGCCTTGAAGAATCACGAAGCCGACCGACGGATAGCCGGAGCCGGCCTCGACGATGAAGTGGCGAAAGTCCGGGAAGCGGATCGCGCCCTCGTGCTGGGTGCGGTCCCACGGCGTGATGAACGGGCGGTTCGCGGCGTCCTGCTCGACCGAGATCACGAAGTCGAGGTCGGAAGTCATGGTCGGCCGCAGCCTGACTTGAGGGGCGACGCTCACACGTCCACCTCGATCGCATCGCCGTGCAGCTCCATCAGGTCGCGCCGCGCCTGCGCCTCGCCCTTGCCCATCAACTTGGTCAGCGACGCGACCGTCTCGTCGAAGCCGGGAACGCCGTACCCGGTTTGCAGCAGGCGGCGGGTGTCGGGGTTCAGCGTCGTGTCCCAGAGCTGCTCGGCGTTCATTTCGCCCAAGCCCTTGAAGCGGCCGATGCTCCACGAGCCCTCGCGCGCGCCTTCCTTGCGCAGCTTGTCGAGGGTGGCGACAAGCTCGCCTTCGTCGAGTGCGTAGATCTTCGCGGCCGGCTTCTTGCCGCGCGCCGGCGCGTCGATGCGAAACAGCGGCGGCTTCGCGATGTAGATGTGGCCAGTGGCCACCAGCCTCGGAAAGTGGCGGAAGAACAGCGTCAGCAGCAGCACCTGGATGTGCGAGCCGTCGACGTCGGCGTCACTCAGGATGCAGATCTTGCCGTAGCGCAGGCCGCTCAGGTCCGGCGTGTTGCCTTCGGTGTAAGGGCCGGGCCCGTGCGGGTCGACGCCGATCGCGACTGCGATGTCGTGGATCTCGTTGTTCGCGAACAGCCGGTCGCGCTCGACTTCCCACGCGTTGAGCACCTTGCCGCGCAGCGGCAGGATCGCCTGCGTCTCCTTGTTGCGACCCATCTTGGCGCTGCCGCCGGCCGAGTCGCCCTCGACGAGAAAAATCTCGTTCAGGTTCAGGTCGCGGCTCTCGCAGTCGGTCAGCTTGCCCGGCAGCACGGCCACGCCCGAGCCCTTGCGCTTCTCGACCTTCTGGCTCGCACGCTGGCGTGTCTGCGCGCAGCGGATCACCAGCTCGGCGAGCCTTTTGCCGAAGTCCACATGCTGGTTCAACCAGAGTTCGAGCGAGGGCTTGACATAGATCGAGACGAGACGCAGCGCATCGCGCGAGTTCAGCCGTTCCTTGATCTGGCCCTGAAACTGCGGGTCAAGCACCTTCGCGCTCAGCACGAAGCTGGCGCGCGAGAACACGTCCTCGGGCATCAGCTTCACGCCCTTGGGCAGCAACGAGTGCATGTCGATGAAGCCCTTGATGGCGCCGAACAACCCGTCCTTCAGACCGGATTCGTGCGTGCCGCCGGCCACCGTCGGGATCAGGTTGACGTAGCTCTCGCGCATCGGCGAGCCGTCTTCGGTGAAGGCCACGCACCATGCCGCGCCCTCGCCTTCGGCGAAGTTTTCCGTTTCCCCACCGTCGGCGTAGTGCGCACCCTCGAACAGCGGGATCACCGGGTCGGCGTTGAGCGTCTGCATCAGGTAGTCACGCAAGCCGCCCTTGTAGAGCCAGGCCGTCTTCTCGCCCGATTTTTCGATCGTCAAGGTGACCGTGACACCCGGCATCAGCACCGCCTTGCTGCGCAGCAGGTGCGTCAGCTCGGCCTTCGGCAGCTCGGCGCTCTCGAAGTACTTCGGATCGGGCCAAGCGCGCGCGGTCGTACCGGTCTTGCGATCGCCCGCCGCGCCCTTGCGGATCACCAAGGGCTCGATCACGTCGCCGCCCGCGAACGCCAGCTTCGCGACATGGCCGTCGCGCCAAACGGTCACTTCGAGCCGTCGAGACAGCGCGTTCGTCACGCTGACGCCCACACCGTGCAGCCCGCCCGAGAAGCTGTACGCCCCGCCCGCGGCCTTGTCGAACTTGCCGCC
>JANXVK010000200.1 GCA_025351675.1 Rhizobacter sp. | reverse complement strand
CCTGTTCTTCGGCAACGTGGTGTTGTTGCCGCTGTGGTTGCAGCAGTACATGGGCTACACCGCGACCTGGGCGGGCCTCGCGACCGCGCCGGTCGGCATCCTCGCGATCGTGCTCTCGCCGTGGGTCGGCAAGAACGTCAGCAAGATCGACCCGCGCAAGCTCGCGACCGTGGCGTTTCTCGGCTTCGGCGCGGTGCTGTGGATGCGCTCGAACTTCAACACCCAAGCCGACTTCTACACGATCCTGATTCCGACGATCCTGCAGGGCGCGGCGATGGCTTTCTTCTTCATTCCGCTGCAGGCGATCGTGTTTTCGGGTCTCACGCCCGACCGGATGCCGTCGGCCGCGGGCCTGTCGAACTTCGTGCGCATCACCGCCGGCGCGATCGGCACCTCGCTGTTCACGACGCTCTGGGAGAACCGCGCGGTCCTCCACCACGCGCAGCTGACCGAGTCGATCAGCACCACCAACAGCGCGGCCACGCAGCTCACGGCCCAGCTCGCGGCCAGCGGCCTGACGAGCGAGCAGATCGCTGCCAACATCAACCGCATGATCGACCAGCAGGCCTGGACGATGGCGGTGACCGACGTGTTCTACATGTCGTCGGTGATGTTCTTCGCGCTGGTCGTGGTGATCTGGTTCGCGCGGCCGACCGCGGGCGGTGCGGGCGGCGGTGGCGGCGCTCATTGAGCGCGGATCAGAGGCGCAGCGCTGCAGCGTATCCCGTCATCTCGAGGTAGCCGCGGCCGACCTTGCGGCCGGCTTCATCGAGCAGGTCGCTGATGCCCTCCCAGTAGATCGCGCCGCTGCTGCCGCGGCTGTCGAGTTCCTGGTTGTCGAGCAAGGCGTTCACATGGAAGCGGCCGGCGGGCGTCTCGATCGTCCACTGCACCGGGTAACGTGCCCGTGAGGCCGCGCTCTCCCACACGCGGCCGGGCGTGAACCTCACCTCGTCAGGGCCGAAGCTGCGTGCCGCTTCGCCCGCGCGGCGCAGGCTCCCGCCTGCGTAAACCGCGCTGCCGTCGGCACGCCGCAAGCGGAACGCGGTCAGCGCGCTGCCATCCTCGAGGTTCATGCCGATCCAGTCCCAGCCCACCGCTTGCGGCGGGATGAACGCGTCGCTCCACTCATGGTCGAGCCAGGCGCGACCGGTCACGCTGATCGGCTTGCCGTCGAGCGTCAGCGACCCGCTGACCGCGAGCTGCGGCTCGCTGTAGTAGCGGCTGGTCTCGGCAGCCCCCGGGCCTTTCTTCGACAGGCCGGCATCGCCCTGCAACAGCACCGGCTGGGTCGCGTCGAACTGCAACTCGAGCGCGAAGCCGGCGCTGTCGCTCGCGACCTGCGCGCGATAGCGGCTCAGGCGCGTGTCGGTGGGCAAGGGCGTGCGGCTCATTTGCCAGTCGCGCAGCACCACGCCGGTGTCATCGCTGCGCGCCTGCGCGATGCCGAAGCCGCTGCGCGCGATGCGCTGGTCGTGGCGCAGGCGCTTGGCTTCGAGGTCGGTCAGCGCGGCATGCGCGAACAGCAGTTGGGTCGGGCCGAAGCGGCTGCCGGCCGCCGCCTCGATGCCGGTCGACGAGCGGAAGAACGTGACCTGAAAGCCCCACAACCGCGCGTTGCTCTGCAGGCTGCCGGTCACGTACCACCACTCGGTGCGCGTCTGCGGGTGCGCGCCGAAGTCGGTCGGGAAGGTGAGCCCGCTGCGCGCCTGTGCGTTCGCCAACGCCGAAGAGGCGGCGAGCCAAAGCAGCAGGGAACGTCGGTCCATGGTGCGAGCATCGCACAGCGCCGAACGGCAAGCAGCGCCGTCGCGCTGACGGACAATGACCCGCATGGCCAAACCCGTTCCCCGACTCGGTCCGGCCGAGATCCAACGCGTGATCGCCACGGCGTGGGACGACCACCCGCCGTTCAACGCGGTGCTGATGGCGCACGGCCTGACCGAGGGCCAGCTCGTGCAACTGCTCAAGCGCGCGTTGACGCCGAACGCGTTTCGCACCTGGAGCGTACGCGCGCGCGGCCGCTGAATTCCTTGGCCTTGCGCTCGAGTCGGCTCGGTCTTTGCCCTGGTCTGAAGGCGCGCCGCTTTGCGGCAGACTCACCCGCGTCCATTCCGTCACCTCAAAGGAGAAACAAGATGCTGCAAACCGACAAGACGTACACGCACTCGACCCGCACCTGGGGCCTCGTCGCCGGAGCCGCCGCCGTGGCGTTGCTCGCCGCCTGCGGCACGATGGGTGGCAAGACCGGCATGAGCTTCTTCGTCGCCAGCGCCGGGCCGGGCAAGGGTGCCGACCTGGGCGGCTTGGCCGGCGCCGACAAGCAATGCCAGGCACTCGCCACCGCGGCCGGTGCGGGCAACCGCACCTGGCGCGCCTACCTGAGCCAGCAGCCGACCGCCAACGTGCCCGGCATCAATGCGCGGGATCGCATCGGCAAAGGGCCGTGGACGAACGCGAAGGGCGCCGTCGTGGCGACCGACGTGGCGAACCTGCATGCCGTGAACAACCTGAACAAGCAGACCGCGTTGACCGAAGCCGGCACCGGCATCAACGGCCGAGGCGACACGCCGAACATTCACGACATCCTGACCGGTTCGCAGCCTGACGGCGCCTTCATCGCCGGCAACGTCAACAGCACCTGCGGCAACTGGACGCAGAGCGGCGAAGGCTCGGCGATGGTCGGCCACCACGACAAGACCGGACTCGACGAGAGCGTGCCGGCCAAGTCCTGGAACTCGGCGCACATGACGCGCGGCTGCGGCGCCGAGGCACTGAAGGCGACCGGCGGCGCGGGCCTGTTCTACTGCTTCGCCGCAGACTGAGCTCAGCGCCTGAACTGGCGCGCCGCGAAGGCCCAGATCAGGCGCGACGCGTCCGGCCCGCTCGCGTCAGCCCAAGGCTGGCTCGCCGCGCCGCCGCTCCATGCGTGGCCGAGGCCGGCCACCTCGCACAGCGTTGCGGTGAGACGCCCGCGCTGTTTGAAATCCGTCAACATCATCGCGCGGCGCGCACCCCGCTGCACGGTGCGCGGCGCGCTCGGCAAGGCGCCCGCCGCGTCGGCCCACAGTTGCGCCGCGGCGAGCCCGTTGCTCGCGCGAACGAGGGGATCGGCCGTGCCCTGGATCACCAGCAGCGGCGGCAGCCCCCCGGTCGGCGCCAGCGGGTCCGGCGTGCGCCGGCCCCGCATCGCACTCAGCGCGGTCGCGGTCGAGTGCGCGGTGCCGGGCGCGATGCCCGAGTGCATTGCGACGGCCTTGAACCGATCGGGGTAGTGCAGGGCCGTGAACGCCGCCATGCTTGCGCCGGCCGACATGCCGGCGATCGCGACCCGCGCCGAGTCGGCGCCGTGCAGCGCGCAGGCCTGGTCGATCGCCGCGATGAGGCTCGCGGCTTCGGTGAACGCGCGCCCGGAGCGCGTCTCGAACCAGTTCCAGCAGCCTTGCGCGTTGGCCAGGCGATCCTGCTCGGGGAACAGCAGCATGAAGCCGGCGCGCGCCGCGAGCGTTTGCAGGCGCGTGCTGCGCGCGACGGCGGCGGCGTCCTGATCGCAGCCGTGCAACATCACGAGCAAGGGCAGCGGCGTGGATTGGCGCGCGCCCGGCGGCTTGAAGAGCCGGTAGCGGCGCGCCCCGGCCGGGCCGATTGCCGCGCCGGTGAGCCAGTTGCCGGCCGCTGCCGGCAACTGGCGCGGCCGGGCCGGTGACGCCTGCGCGGCCGCCTTCAGTGCCCGGGCCGCCGCTGTCGCGAGCGAGCGCGTGCCGCTGCGCAGTGCCGAGCGGGTCAGCACGCCCAGCGTGCGCTGGAAAGACCTGCTCCAGAGAGGCTTGCGAATGCGCCGCACCATCGGGACCCGTTGTCGCCCGAAGCCGGCCGAGTCACCGTTTCAGCAGGATCGCCGCGACCGCCAGTGCCGCCGGCACCGCCTGCACGAACAGGATCTTGGTGCCCACCGTCAGCGCGCCGTAGAGGCCGGCGACGATCACGCAACCGAGGAAGAACAACTGCACCGGCTGCCCGGCCACGCCCATGCTCAGGCCCCAGATCAGCCCGGCGGCGAGAAAGCCGTTGTACAGGCCCTGGTTGGCGGCCAGCACCTTCGACGCGGTGGCGAACTCGGCACTGTTGCCGAAGACCTTGCGGCCGAACGGCTTGTCCCACAAGACCATCTCGAGCACGACGATGTAGAGGTGGATCAGCACGACCACTCCCACCAGCACGTTGGAAATCATCGCTTCCACCTTTCGACGTGACGGAGTGCCCGCGATTCTAGGGGCCGTGTATCCTTGCGCGTCAAAATTCGTGGAGACAAGTCGATGGTCAAGATTCGCGTCATTTTGTGGGGGCTCGCGGCGCTGCTCGCGCCGCTCGGCGCCGTGGCGCAGCAGGCACAGACCAGCAAGTGGGTCAATTTGCGCGCCGGGCCGGCGCGCGACTACCCGCTCGTCACGCAACTGGCGCCGGCCACGCCGGTTGGCGTGCAGGGTTGCGTCAGCGACTTCAGCTGGTGCGACGTGGTCTCGCCCAATGGCCTTCGCGGCTGGGTTTATGGCGGCAACCTCGTGTACCCGTACCAGAACGGCAATGTGCCGATCATCAACTACGGCGCGACGATCGGCCTGCCGATCGTGAGCTTCGTGATTGGCACCTACTGGGGTCAGTTCTATCGCGATCGGCCCTGGTACCACAACCGACCGCAGTGGGCCCATCGGCCGCCGCGCCCCCGGCCTCCACCGCGCCCGGAGATCCTGCCGCCGCGCCCGCCGCGCCCGCCGGGTCCCGTGATCCAGCCGCCGCGTCCGCCGCGCCCGCCGAGTCCCGTGATCCAGCCGCCGCGTCCGGTGCAGCCGCGACCGCCGGTGCAGCCACCGCAGATTCAGCCGCCGCGCCCACCGGCTGCCGTGCGCCCGGCGCCTACCGTTCGCCCCGCGACACAGCCCGTGCAGCGACCCGGTGGCGGCCAGCCGCAGCCGCAGCCGCGTTAGCGGCCGCCATGCAGGAATCGGCCGGGGGGCACTTGCCGTACCTGGCCGGCTACCCGGAAGAAACGCTCGACCGGGTGCGCCCGCTGCTCGCCAGCGGCGAACTCGGCGAGCGGCTGCGACGCCGCTATCCGGGTGCACACGGCGTGCGCACCGACGCTGCGTTGTACGACTACACGATGGCGTTGAAGACGCGGCACCTGCGCAGTTCTGAACCTGTCAGCAAGGTCGTCTACGACAACCGCCTGCATGTGATCCACAACGCGCTCGGCACGCACACCACGGTCTCGCGCGTGCAGGGCACCAAGCTGAAGGCGAAGCGCGAGATCCGCATCGCCGGCGTGTTCCGCGCGATGCCCGAGCCGCTGCTGAAGATGATCGTCGTGCACGAGCTCGCACACCTGAAGGAGCGTGCGCACGACAGGGCGTTTTACGCCCTGTGCCAGCACATGGAACCCAACTATCACCAACTCGAGTTCGACCTGCGCCTCGCGCTGATGCTGGCAGAGACGAGCGGTCAGCCGGTGTGGTCGGTCAAGCCCTGAAGCTCGCGCGCGAGATTGGCGCGCGCGGCTGATTCCCACGCGGCGTGCAGGGCGGGCGTGCGGTAGATCGCATCGCGGGTCATGAAGCTCTGCAACACGCGCAGTCGACCGGCGCGATAGCGCTGCGCCTCGACCCACGCGTACTCGGCGCGCACGGCGACGCTGTACGCGTCGTACACGTCGGCGCGCTGCGCGAGCACCGACAGATCGAGGTCGAGGAACAGCAGCGTGTCGGCATCGGACAGGTCGGCCGCGTGGTGCCGGGTCGCGCGCACCATCGCGGTGACGCGCGCCACAGCGGCTTCGGGCCACGCCAGCGCGCGCAGTTCGTCGCGCGCCAGCTCGGCCGAGCGCGGCTCGTTGTCGTCGCGGTGCGTGTCGTAGACCGCGTCGTGGAACCAGATCGCGGCCTCGATCAGCCGCGGTGCGCGCGCGAGGGCGCGCCAGTGCGCGTGCCAGCCCAGCAGCGCCTCGATGTGCACGAGCGTGTGGTAACGGCGATGCGGCTCGCCGTACATCGCCTCCAGCCGGCCACGCAGCGCAGGCGGCATCGTGAAGCTGTCGGCGCGCCTTTCCTGCAGCACCGCGGTGACACGCTCGCCGACCGACAGGTCGCCGTGCAACTCGAGCACGCGGCAGCGGCGGCGCGCCAGCCACGCGCGGTGTTTCGCCAAGCTGCGCCCGACGGGCGGGCCGGCGTCGTACTGCGCGGCCCATTCGAGAAAAACCGGGTCGGCGTGCCCAAGCTGCTCGGTCTCGCGCCGGCGCAGGCGCTCGACGCGAATCGCGGCGTCAAGGTACAGGAAGACGACGAGATCGAAGGCGTCTTCCAGTGCATCGCCCCAGCCGACGACCGATCCGGCGAGCACGCAGGTCGGGTTCGATCGCAGGTCGGCCAGCAGCAAGGCGAGCCGTTCGGGGGCCGGGCGCTTGTGCGTGAACGGCGGCGACGTCGGCAGCCAGTAGTAGTCGTCGGCATCGAGGTGCATGCCGCCGAGTTCGGCGGCGAGGGCCGCGCCCAGCGTCGAGGTGCCGGAGCCCGACGCGCCGGTGATGTGGATCAACATGCCGGGGCTCGCTAACGCACCCCGCCGACGCTCGCGAAGTCGATGGCTTCGGCCTTCGCGGTGCCGTTCTTGCGGCCCGGGTAGCTCAGCCAGGTCATCGCGATGTTGAGCTCCTTGACGACGTCGGCCGCCTCGATTCGCGTGCCGTCGTCGAGCGCGATCGTGTCGGTGGTGTGCGCATCCTCGATCAGCGTCAGGTCGTAGCCGCGCTCCAGCGCCGCATACGCGGTGGCACGAATGCACCAGTTGGTGGCAGCCCCGGCCAGCGCGATGTGGGTCGCGACCAGCTTCGCGAGTTCGTCTTCGAGCGGTGTCTGCTCAAACGACGAGTTGAAGTGCTTGTGGATTCGCGCCTCGCCTTCGGCGGGAACGAGCTCGGGCACCCACTGCCATGCCGGGCTGCCGTGGACAAGCTCATCGTCGGCGTGCTGCACCCAGATCACCGGCACGCCTTGCGCGCGAGCCCGCTCGACCGCACGCGCGATGTTCTTGATGACGCGGGGGAATTCCCACGCCTCGCCGACCACGCCGACCTGCACGTCGACGACCATCAACACACCCTTGCTGCCCTCGCGTACCGTTGCCATCGCAATCTCCTGCCGGATGTGCCAGTTTATTCGGCCGACACGCCGCCTCACCAGTCCTCCTTCACCGCCAGGGCCATCTGCCGCCCCGCCGCGTTGCGCGCGGCGAGCCATGCGGTGGCTGTGCCGGCAATCATCACCGCGGCGCACAGCGCGGCCAAGCGCGCCCACGGCAGCAGCAAATCCATGGTCCAGTGGAAGCTCTGCGGGTTCACGACCTTGACCAGCACGATGCTGACGGCGAGGCCCAACAGCAGCCCGAGCAGCGCGCCGGCGGCGGTCCAGAACGCGCCCTCGACCGCGACGACCGTCAGCACCTGGGCGCGCGTCAGGCCCAAGTGCGCGAGCAGGCCGAACTCCTTGCGCCGTGCCAGCACCTGCGCCGAGAAGCTCGCGGCGATGCCGAACAGACCGATCGCGATCGCCACCGCCTGCAGCCAGTAGGTCACCGCGAAGCTGCGGTCGAAGATGCGCAGCGAGAGCGTGCGGATTTCGCCGGCCGAGGCGAACTCCAGCAGCGCGCCGTCGAGTCCGAGTTCGGTCGCGAGCGCGCGCAGCGCTTGCTGGAGGCGCGGCGTGTCGGCGCCGGGTTGCAACCACAGCGCGAGGTCGTTGACGCGCGCGTCGCCGGCGAGGCGCTGGTAATCGTCGCGCGCGATCGCGATCGTGCCGCTCTGGCGGGCGTAGTCACGCCAGACGCCGCGCACGAATACCTGCGCATCGGTTGCGAGCGGCAACACGAGCGTGCTCCCGGGCCGCGCGCCGTACAGGTCGACCATGGCTTCACTGACGTAGACCGCGGTCGCGCCGGCCGGTGCGGCGACCAGTTCACCGACCAGCGGCAGGTTCTTTTCGGGCTCGGACAGCGCGCGCGCGATCAGCACGACGGCGGGCTTGGCCGCATCGAGCTGCAACTGCACGACGCGCTGCGACTCGGCGCGCGCGACGCCGGCGAGTCGAGATGCGCGTTGCGGCATCGTGGCCGGCAGCGTGACGACATCGCCGGCGCCGATCGACGCGGCCGCGCGCACGTACAGGTCGGCCGGCAGCACCGTGTCGAGCCACTGCGTGACCGAATCGCGAAAGCTCGCGACCATCACCGTCAGCGCGACCGCCAAGCTCAGGCTCGCGACCACGCCGGCGACCGCGATCGTGGCGGTGTGGCGTTGGTGGCGCGCGCGCTCCACCGCCAGCAGCGCGAGCGCGTTGCGGGGCGGCGCGATGCCCTTCAACAGCGCAGCGACGCCCACCGGTACGCACGCGATGCCGCCGAGCAACAGGCAGGCTACGCCGATGTACGCGGCCAGCGGGATGCCGGCGATCGGCGGCAGGAACGAGAGCGCCACGCCGCCGAGCAGCAGCGCAGGTCCGAGCCACACGGAGCTGCTGGCGACGCCGGATGCGCTCAGACCCTTCAACGCCTGCGCCGGCGCGAGACGCTGCGCATCGCGCGCCGGCAACCAGCCGCCGACCATCGCCGCGGCGATACCGAGCGCGCCGTAGATCGCCGCGGCGCCCGCGTCGAACTGCAAGGCCGGCGCCACACCGGGAAAGTAGCCGCCGCCCAGATCGCCGGCGAGCAGCCGCAGCGCGAGCGCGGCCAGCGCGGTGCCGAGCGCGAGGCCGAGCGAGCTGCCGAGCGCGCCGAGCAGCGCCGATTCGGCCAGCACCAGCGCGAGGCGCTCGCGTCCCGAGAGACCGAGCACGCCGAGCAACGCGAGTTGCGGTGCGCGCTTCGCGACCGATAGCGACAGGATCGAGAACACGAGAAACGCGCCGGTGAACAGCGCGACAAGCGCCAGCACCGTCAGGTTTACGCGGTACGCGCGCGACACGTTCGAGACGCGCTGCGCCGCTTCGTCGGGCGCAGCCGCGCGAATGCCCGCAGGCAGTGCGAGCTCACGCAGCACGCTCGCGCGATCGGCGCCGGTGCGCAGCCGCACGTCGATGCGGGCGAGGCGGCCGAGCCAGCCGAAATTCGCTTGCGCGCCGGCGATGTCGAGTACCGCGAGCGCGGCGCCTTCGGCGGCGATGCTGCCTTGCACGCGCAACCTGACCGTGCCGGTCGGGGTCTGCACGCGCAGCGTGTCGCCGGGCAGGCGTTGCCGCGCCTGGGCGTTCAGAAACACCGCGTCGGGCGCCAGCATCGCCATCCGGTCGGCGGTGTCTGCCGGCCGCGGCATCAACGCCGGCGACAGCGGGGCCGCGACGAGCGCGTCGATGCCGACGATTTTCAGCGGCACGCGCTGGCCCTGCGCATCGAGCGCGTAGCTGTCGAGCTCGATCACCGGGCTCGCGATCGCCACCTGCGGATGCGTGGCGACGCGTTCGTACAGGGCCTCATCGAAGCCCGTTCGCTGGCCGCGCAACTCGAAGTCGGGAACGCCATTGACCGCGCGCACGGCCGAGCTGAACTCGCTCAGCGCCGACTGGTTGATGAGCTGCACCGAGAACGCGAGCGCGACACCGAGCGTCACTGCGAGCAGCGCCGCGAGGTTGCGCCACGGGTGGTGGCGCAGCTCGGGCCACGAGAGCTGGCGCAAGAGCGAGATGACGACACCCCGCTCGCCGGGTACGGCGGTCGACCCTCCGGGAGGGTCGGGCCTTGCTTGGGGCGGCTCGGCGCGGCGGCGCGCTCGACCTTGCATCATGGTGCCCCTTCGCGCATCCCGTTCGCGGTCAGCGTCAGCACGCGATCGGCGCGCGCCGCGGCGGCGCGCGAGTGCGTCACCAGCACGCAGGCCGCGCCCTCGCTGCGCACCTGCGCCGAGAGCAGGTCCATCACGCGCTCGGCAGTGGTCGGGTCGAGGTTGCCGGTCGGCTCGTCGGCGAGGATCAGCTGCGGCTTGTGCACGAGCGCACGCGCGATCGCGACACGCTGCAGCTGCCCGCCCGACAAGGTCTGCGGCAGCCGGTCGCCCAAGCCCGCGAGGCCGACGGCCGCGAGCACGGCCTGCACGCGCGCGTCGTCGGGCTGGCCCTGCAGCAACAGCGGCAGGCCGACGTTGTGCGCCACGCTCAGGTGCGGCAGCACGTGGAAGGCCTGGAACACGAAGCCGAGGTGCGCGCGGCGAAACAGCGCCTGCCGCGCTTCGCCGAGCGCGACGATGTCGGTTCCGGCGATCGTCACGCGGCCCGCATCGATGCTGTCGAGACCGGCGATGCAGTTCAGCAGCGTCGACTTGCCGACACCCGACTCGCCGAGGATCGCGACGAACTCGCCGGGCGCGACGTTCAGATCCACGTTCTGGAAGATTGCGCTGTCGCCGTAGCGCTTGGCGAGCCCCGCGACGTCGAGCAACGAAGTCATGGAGCCCCTTCGGCCGATGGGTACCTCGGCCGGTCCCCAAGGGCCACGCAATGGCCCCTTCGTGGCCCTCGGACGAGCCTTGCTTGGGGCGGCCCGGCGCGGCGGCTCATGCGCGCGGCAAGGCCTCGACCAGCGTCGCCGCGAGCGCGACCGCTTGCGTTGTCGCGTCGGGCGCGTCGCAGGCGATGCGATGCCGCTGCGGCATGCCGCGCAGCCAGGTCATCTGCCGCTTCGCCAACTGCCGCGTCGCGGCGACACCGCGCTCCGGCAGATCGCTCAGGTCGCCCTCGACCAGCGCCTCCCAGGTTTGGCGGTAGCCGACGCAGCGCATCGAGGGCATGTCAGCGTCGAGGTCGCCGCGCTCGCCGAGCGTGCGCACCTCGTCGACCAGGCCTTGCTCGATCATGAGGTGGAAGCGCGCCTCGATGCGCTGGTGCAGCCACGCGCGGTCATCGGGTTCGAGCGAGATCAGCGGCGCATGCACGAGCGCCGCCTTCTCGGTGTGGAACGACGACAGCGGCTGGCCGCTGACACGAAACACTTCGAGCGCGCGCTGGATGCGCTGTTGATCGGCTGGCTTCAAGCGCGCCGCGGTGATCGGGTCGACACGCTGCAGCTCGCGGTAGAGCGCGTGCAACCCGTCGCGCTCCAGCTTCGCGGCGAGCGCGGCGCGCACCTCGCGATCGGCCGCGGGCATCGCGTCGAGCCCCTCGAACAGCGCCTTGAAATACAGCATCGTGCCGCCGACCAGCAACGGCAGGTTGCCGCGCCCGGTGATCTCGGCGATCAGCCGCTCCGCATCGGCGACGAAGCGCGCGGCCGACCAAGCCTCGCTCGGCTCGATGATGTCGATCAGGTGGTGCGGCACGAGGGCGCGTTCTTCGGCGCTCGGTTTGGCGGTGCCGATGTCCATGCCGCGGTAGACGAGCGCGGAGTCGACGCTGACGATCTCGACCGGTCGCTGGCTCGAATCCGCGCGCCAGGCCGCTGCGATCGCCAGCGCTGCGGCGGTCTTGCCGGAGGCCGTCGGCCCGGCGAGGCAGAGGTAGGGCAGGCGGCTCATCGCGCCAGCTCCGGCGCCACCATGGCGCGCGACACGCCGGCCAGCTCGCCGTCGCGCTGCACCAGCGTCCACGCCACCGCCGCAAGCAGGATGCTGAAGCCACC
>JANXVK010000169.1 GCA_025351675.1 Rhizobacter sp. | reverse complement strand
CGGTGGTGCTGTTTGACCTGGCGGCCAAAGAAGGCCCGAAGAACGGCATCGTCATCAAGGCGGTCGAAGGCCTGAAGAAGCTCAAGCCCGCGCCGCTGGGCGTGCCTGAAGATGCGGTGCTGATCCAGCAGGCCAACTACGAAGAAAACATGGAACTGCTGCTGGAGTGCGACCTGATCATCGAGGCCATCGCCGAGCGCATGGACTGGAAGACCGACCTGTATCACAAGATCGCGCCCTTCATTGCCGAAGGTGCGATTGTGGCCAGCAACACGTCGGGCCTGTCGATTACCCGGTTGAGCGAAGCGCTGCCCGAATCGATCAAGCCGCGCTTTTGCGGCATTCACTTCTTCAACCCGCCGCGCTACATGACGCTGGTGGAGTTGATCAACACACCGACCACCGAGCCCGAGATCCTCGACCAGCTCGAAGCCTTCGTGACCACCGCGCTCGGCAAGAGCGTGGTGCGCGCGATGGACACGCCGAACTTCGTCGCGAACCGGGTCGGCATCGCCGGCATGCTCGCGACGATCAAGGAAGCCGAGACCTTCGGCCTCACCTACGACGTGGTCGACGACCTGACCGGCAAGAAGCTCGGCCGCGCGTCGAGCGGCACCTTCCGCACCGCGGACGTGGTCGGCCTCGACACGATGTCGCACGTCATCAAGACGCTGCAGGACAACCTCAAGGACGACCCGTTTTTCTCGAGCTACGCGACGCCCAAGGTGCTCGCGATGCTGATCGAGCGCGGTGCGCTGGGCTCGAAGACCGGCGCTGGCTTCTACAAGAAGGTCGGCAAGGACATCCTGCGGCTCGACCCGGCGACCGGCGAGTACGTGACGGGCGGCGGCAAGGCCGACGAGATCGTCGCGCGCATCCTGAAGAAGCCGCCGGCCGAGCGCCTGAAGCTGCTGCGCGAATCGAAGAACCCGCAGGCGCAGTTTTTGTGGGCGATCCTGCGCGACAGCTTCCACTACGCCGCCGTGCACCTCGGCGACATCGCCGAGAGCGCGCGCGACATCGACTTCGCGATGCGCTGGGGCTTCGGCGTCAGCCAAGGCCCGTTCGAGCTGTGGCAGGCGGCGGGCTGGACGACGGTTGCCGGCTGGATCAAGGAAGACATAGCCGCCGGCAAGGCGCTGAGCAGCGCGCCGCTGCCGCATTGGGTGTTCGACGGCCCGGTCGCCGCGAACAACGGCGTGCACCATGCCGAGGGTTCGTGGAGCGCTGCACACGCTCGCTGGGTCGCGCCGAGCACGTTGCCGGTGTACCAGCGCCAGGCCTTCCGCGAATCGGTGTTCGGCGCCGGCGCAGAGGCGCCGCTGACCTCGGGCACCGAGGTCTTCAAGAACGACGAGATGCGCGTCTGGACGCTCGATGGCGAGGTCTTGATCGCGAGCATCACCGCGAAGCTGCACCTGATCGGCCAAGGCGTGATCGAAGGCCTGACGAAGGCCGTCGAACTCGCCGAGCGCGAGTACAAGGGCTTGGTGATCTGGTCGCCCGACGATGTGTTCTCGGCCGGTGCGAACCTCGAGCAGATGATGCCGATCTTCATGAAGAGCGGTGGCAAAGGCATCCTGCCTGAGGTCAAGAAGTTGCAGGACGCGATGCTGCGCGTGCGCTACGCGACCGTGCCGGTCGTCTCGGCCATTCGCGGCATCGCGCTCGGTGGCGGCTGCGAGATCGCGCTGTACACGGCGCGGCGTGTCGCGGCGATGGAAAGCTACATGGGGCTGGTCGAAGTCGGTGTCGGCTTGATCCCGGGCGGCGGTGGACTGACCTCCATCGCGCGCCGCGCGGCCGAGATGGCGAGCGCGGGCAACGCCGGCGCCGACATCTTCAAGTTCCTGTCGGACGGCTTCACGAACGCCGCGATGGCCAAGGTGGGAACGAGCGCGATCGAGTCGCGCAAGTTCGGCTACCTGCTGTGGAGCGACGTGATCGTGCCGAACAAGGACGAACTGCTGCACGTCGCGACGGCGCAGGCCATGGCGATGTACGAGAGCGGCTACCGCGCGCCGGCCAAGACGCTGTTCCCGGTGGCCGGCCGCAACGCGATCGCGACGATCAAAGCCCAGCTCGCAAACATGCGCGACGGCGGCTTCATCAGCGCGCACGACTTCCACATCTCGGCGCTGATCGCCGACGTGGTTTGCGGCGGCGATGTCGATGCCGGCTCGATGGTCAGCGAGGAGTACCTGATGGCGCTCGAACGCAAGCACTTCTGTGCGCTGCTCGAC
>JANXVK010000121.1 GCA_025351675.1 Rhizobacter sp. | reverse complement strand
GCCACTCGCACCGAGCCTCAAGTGCTCCTGAATCGAATTGAAATCGCTCGACCTCCTTGATCGCGCCGTCGCTTTGGCCACCGCGCGCACCGGCCGTTTTGTCTCGGCGCACCCGCGCAGCCTGTCGGCGGCGGTGATGCTGGGCCTCGCCGGATTCGGCGTCACCGCCTTCGGTATCGCCCCGATGGCGCCGGACGCCGCTGACATTCCGAAACGTCTGGTGACTGAAATCGTCGTTCCCGACGAGATTCAGTCGCAACTCGACGCGCTGGCGGAGCACGAACTCGAGTTGTACAGAACCGACCTGACCCGCGCCAGCGACACCGTCGACAGCCTGCTGAAGCGGCTGAACGTCAGCGATGCCGGCGCCGCGCAGTTCCTGCGCAGCGACACGACCGCACACCAGTTGCTCGAAGGCCGCGGCGGCAAGATGGTCCGCGTGCAGACCGACGAGAACGGCACGCTGACCGAACTCGTCGCGCGCTACGCGCCGGCCAATGCCGAACTGCTCGGCACGCACTTCACCCGCCTGACCGTCAAGCGCATTGCCGGCAAGCTGCTGGCAATGCTCGACACCGCGCCGCTGGCCGCGCAGGTGCGCATGGGCAGCGGCACGATCCGCTCGTCGCTGTTCGCGGCAACCGACGAGGCGCGCATCCCGGATGGTGTTGCCACGCAGATCGCCGAAGTGTTTGCGACCGACCTCGACTTCCATCGTCAGCTGCAGAAGGGCGACACCTTCTCGGTGCTGTACGAAGCGCTGACGGCCGACGGCGAGCCGATCACCTGGAGCAGCTCAGCCGCAGGCAAGGTGCTCGCCGCCGACTTCGCCAACAACGGCAAGACCTACTCGGCCGTGTGGTTCAAGGACGCTACGGGCAAGGGCAGCTACTTCGGCTTCGACGGCCAGAGCAAGAAGCGCGCGTTTCTCGCCAGCCCGATGGAGTTCTCTCGCGTAACCTCGGGCTTCGCGATGCGCATGCACCCGATCCTGAACAGCTGGAAGCAGCACAAGGGCGTCGACTACGGCGCGCCGAACGGCACCGCCATCCGCAGCGTCGGCGACGGTAGGGTCGATTTCGCGGGCTGGCAGAACGGCTACGGCAACGTCGTCGAGATTCGCCACAGCGCGCAGCGCTCGACGCTGTACGCGCACATGAGCCGCATCGAGGTGAAGCGCGGCGCATACGTCGAGCAGGGCCAGCGCATTGGCGCGGTCGGCTCGACCGGCTGGGCCACAGGCCCGCACCTGCATTTCGAGGTCAAGGTCGGCGGGGTTCAGCAAAACCCGCTGATCATGGCCAAGGCGTCCGAGTCCATCCCGCTCGCGCCGGCCCAAAAGGCCGAGTTCGCGCAGCTGGCGAAGAACCTGAAGGATCAGCTCGACATAGCCGACACGGTCGCGCGATCGGGCACCTACGCGGAGTGATCGCCCCGCACCCGACGATCGAAGGCCCGCAGTTGCGGGCTTTTTCCTTGGCGCCGGCACAATCGACGCATGACTGAACTCTACATCGGGTTGATGTCCGGCACGTCGCTGGATGGCGTCGACGGCGTGCTGGTGGATTTCGAGGCGGCACCGATGCGCGTCGTCGCCCACGCGCATCGTGCGTTCGAGCCCGCTCTCGCACACGAGTTGCTCGCACTGAATGTGCCGGGCGAGAGCGAGTTGCACCGCGGCGCGCTGGCGGCGAATGCGCTGGTGGGCGTGTATGCCGAGGTCGTCGAGGCGTTGCGCGCGGCCAGCGGCACGCCTCGCCCGCAGGTGCGCGCGATCGGCGCCCACGGCCAGACCGTGCGCCATCGCCCGCGCGAATTCGACGGCATCGGCTACACCGTCCAACTGAACAATCCGGCGCTGCTGGCCGAGCTGACCGGTATCGACGTGATCGCCGACCTGCGCAGCCGTGATGTCGCCGCCGGCGGCCAAGGCGCGCCGCTGGTGCCGGCGTTTCATCACACCGTGTTCGGTGGCGCGGGCGAAGCGGTCGCCGTCCTCAACATCGGCGGCATCAGCAACCTGACCGCGCTGCGCGCCGATGGGTCGGTGATTGGCTTCGATTGCGGGCCGGGCAACGCGCTGATGGACCACTGGTGCCTTCGGCACACCGGCCGGCGCTACGACGATGCCGGCGCATGGGCGGCGTCGGGCCAAGTCTTGGCCGCGCTGCTGGCTCAGATGCGCGCCGAACCCTACTTCGCGCTGCCACCGCCGAAGAGCACCGGCCGCGATCTGTTCAATCCGCCGTGGCTGCAGGCGCAACTCGCGCAGTGCCATCCGTCGCCCGATCCGGTCGACGTGCAGGCGACGCTGACCGAGCTCACCGCGGCCGCGTGCGCGGCCGACGTGCTGCGGCACGCCGAAGGCTCACGCGAGTTGCTGGTGTGCGGCGGCGGCGCTTTCAACGCGCACCTGATGCGACGGCTCGCCGCGCAGCTGCCCGGCATCGTCGTGCGGCCGACCGATGCGCGCGGGCTGCCCGCCGATCAGGTCGAGGCCTGCGCGTTCGCGTGGCTGGCGCGTGCGTTCACGCGGCGCGAGTCGGCCAACCTGCCGAGCGTGACCGGCGCGGCCGGCCCGCGCGTGCTCGGCGCGCTGTATCCCGCGGGCTGAAAAAACGCAAAAGCCGCCCGAAAGCGGCTTTGTCATCGAGGCGAAACGCTTGGTCCGAAAATTCAAGCCGAGAAGCTTGAGCCGCAACCGCAGGTGGTCGTCGCGTTCGGATTCTTGATCACGAACTGGGCGCCTTGCAGGTCGTCCTTGTAGTCGATCTCGGCGCCGGCGAGGTACTGCAGGCTCATTGCGTCGATCAGCAGCGTGACGCCGTTCTTGCTCATCTGCGTGTCGTCGTCGTTGACGATTTCGTCGAAGGTGAAGCCGTACTGGAAGCCGGAGCAACCGCCGCCCTGCACGAACACGCGCAGCTTCAACTCGGGGTTGCCTTCTTCGTCGACCAGTTCCTTGACCTTGTTGGCGGCGCTGTCGGTGAAGACCAGCGGCACCGGCGGCTCGTCCATTTGGGCCAACGACTGGATGTTTTCTGCCTGAATCTTTTCAGCGATCGCGCTCATGGGGGAACTCCTGCGGCAGTTTGCCGATGCCCTCGATTATCCCGGATTCGACGCGGCAAGTTTGAGACCGGGCCTTTCTGCGGCGCCCATCGGCCGCAGTTCACCATCAATGGTGGCGCCTTGGTGCATTTCAAGCACCTCGTAGCATACGTCGCCGACGATCACGGCCTTGGGCTGCAATTCGAGCAGTTCGGTCGACCGGATCGGCCCGTTCACGGTCCCGTTGATAATCACGTTCCCGCCCGAAACCTTGCCGGTCACACGGGCTTTCTCGCTGATCACGAGGATGCTGGTGCCGTCACCGATTGCCGTCACGTCACCGAGCACCTCGCCGTCGATGCGCAGGCCTTCGCTGAAGCGCACTTCACCGTGAATCAAGGTGCCCTCGCCGACCAGCGTGCGGATCGGTGGTTGTTTTTTTGCCGAACACGAGGCGTTCTCCAACGACGAACTACGGCTTGACGGTCAAGCCGGCTTTCACCGCGCCGTTCAAGTCCATCACCCTGACCGAAGCGGTTTTTACCACGGCCAGCGGCGGCGGATCGAGCATTCCCTCGACCCGCAAATATTGTTTCAACTGCAACGGCTGCGCACCGCCCAAGGGCGTGAACGTCCACGGCTTGCCGTCGAGCGTGCCCGCGAGCGTGATCTCGTAGCGACCCTTGAACTCGGGCAGCGTCTTGCCGGCCTGCATCACGAGCAGCTGTAATCGCACATGGCCGGGCGATTGCGGTTCAACCTGCAGGCCGCGAATCATCAGCCCCTCGCTCGCGCCGGCCGGCAGCAGACGCTCGAAGAACCCGAGATCGCTCTTCATCGCCATGTTGTCGGCCTCGACCAGCCTGAGCTGCCGCGCGAGTTTGTCCTGCACGGTCCTCTCGGTCTTCAGCAGGCTCTCGGCGGTATTCGCGATCGAAATCGCCTTCTCACGCTCGCTGCGCAGTTGCGCGACCTCAACGCGCAGGCCCTGCAGCTCCGCGGCCGCGTTGCGATCGAGCCCGGCAATGCTCTTGCCGAACTCGAACGCCCACAGCGCGAGCGCGGCCGAGAAGCCGAACATCAGCGCGATCACGGCCCAGCGCAGCGGCCACGGCAGGTGGCTGCGCACAATCATGCGCGGCGCGCTGATCGACAGGCGGCGGCGCAGCAACTTGAGGCGCATCGGCGGGTTCGTTCCTCGTGAAAGAGGCGCGATTGTAGGAGCCGCGCGATTGACGCCCCGAAAACACAAGAGCCACCCGAAGGTGGCTCTTGATCGAAGCGGCGGGCCCAGCGCCGGGCCGCTCTGAAGCGGGCCCGCATCCCCGGGGGGGATCAGTCGGCGTACTCGTCGACCGAAGGGCTGTCGTCTATCGCTTGCTGAACTGCTTGCGACGGCGCGCGCCGTGGAAGCCGACCTTCTTGCGTTCGACTTCACGCGCATCGCGCGTGACGAACCCGGCGTGCTTCAACGCCGGCTTGAGCGTTTCGTCGTAGTCGATCAGGGCGCGTGTGATGCCGTGGCGCACCGCGCCGGCCTGACCCGACTCACCGCCGCCATGCACGTTGACCTTGACGTCGAACGCTGCATCGTTCGTGGTCAGCACCAGCGGCTGACGCACGACCATGATGGAGGTCTGGCGGCCGAAATACTCGTCGACGGTCTTGCCGTTGACGGTGATCAGGCCGGTGCCCTTTTTGATGAAAACGCGCGCCACCGACGATTTGCGGCGGCCGGTTCCGTAGTTCCAAATACCGATCATTGCTGCAGCTCCTTAGATGTCCAGCACTTTGGGCTGCTGAGCGGTATGCGGGTGCGTGGCACCGGCGTAGACCTTCAGCTTCTTCACCATCGCATAGCCCAGCGGACCCTTCGGGAGCATGCCCTTGACGGCCTTCTCTATGGCGCGGCCGGGGTGTTTGGCCTGCATGTCCTTGAACTTGGTGGCGTGGATGCCGCCCGGGTAGCCCGAATGACGGTAGTACACCTTGTCATTGGCCTTGTTGCCGGTCACGCGGATCTTTTCGGCGTTGACGATGACGATGAAGTCGCCGGTGTCGACGTGAGGCGTGTAGATGGCCTTGTGTTTGCCGCGCAGACGGAGGGCGACTTCACTGGCCACCCTTCCGAGAACCTTGTCGGTTGCGTCAATCACAAACCACTCATGCACCACTTCGGCCGGTTTGGCGCTGAAGGTTTTCATGTTGAGTCAGTTTGGTTTGTCAGCCCCACTTTGCTTTTACGCAAATTTGCGCCGTGCTCGGTTACCACTTCTCAAACGGTGGACTCTCGCAACAGC
>JANXVK010000108.1 GCA_025351675.1 Rhizobacter sp. | reverse complement strand
TCAATGACTCGGATCTGATCGGCACACACTATCGCAACGGCCAGACCGTGGTGCTGTCCGATTACATGGCCGGTCCCGGCAAGGAATACACCAATCCAGGTCTCGACCTGAAGGACTTCATCGGCACCAGCTTCACCACGGCGCCCGACAAGCAGATGTACCAGCTGCCCGACCAGCAGTTCGCCAACCTGTACTGGTTCCGCGCCGACCTGTTCGCGCGGCAAGACCTGAAGGACAAGTTCAAGGCCAAGTATGGCTACGACCTCGGCGTGCCGCTGAACTGGAGCGCCTATGAAGACATCGCCGCGTTCTTCAGCGAAGACGTGAAGACGATCGACGGCAAGCCGATCTACGGCCACATGGACTACGGCAAGAAAGATCCGTCGCTGGGCTGGCGCTTCACCGACGCGTGGCTGTCGATGGCCGGCGCCGCCGACATCGGCATCCCGAACGGGTTGCCGGTCGACGAATGGGGCATTCGCGTCGCGGCGGACAAGTGCACGCCGGTCGGTGCCTCGGTCTCGCGCGGTGGCGCGACCAACTCGCCAGCGGCCGTTTATGCGCTGACCAAGTACATCGACTGGATGAAGAAGTACGCCCCGAAGGAAGCCACCGGCATGACCTTCGGCGAATCCGGCCCGGTGCCGGCACAAGGCCAGATCGCGCAGCAGATCTTCTGGTACACCGCCTTCACCGCCGACATGATCAAGCCCGGCCTGCCGGTCGTGAACGCCGATGGCACGCCGAAGTGGCGCATGGCCCCCGGCCCGAACGGCCCGTACTGGAAGCAGGGCATGCAGAACGGCTACCAGGACGTGGGCTCGTGGACCTTCCTGAAGTCGAACGAGCCGAACAAGGCCGCGGCGGCGTGGCTCTACGCGCAGTTCGTGACGGCCAAGACCACGTCGCTGAAGAAGTCGATCGTCGGGCTCACGTTCATTCGTGACAGTGATATCCGCTCCGACTACTTCACGCAGAACGCGGCGAAGTACGGTGGCCTGATCGAGTTCTACCGCAGCCCGGCGCGCGTCGCCTGGACGCCGACCGGCAACAACGTGCCCGACTACCCGAAGCTGGCGCAGCTCTGGTGGAAGAACGTGGCCGTCGCGGTGACGGGCGAGAAGACGCCGCAGGCCGCGATGGACAACCTGGCGAATGAGATGGACGATGTGATGGCCCGCCTGCAACGCGCCGGCATGGCCCATTGCGCGCCCAAACTGAACCCGAAGGGCGACCCGGCCAAGTACCTGAGCGACAAGGGTGCACCGTGGAAGAAGCTGGCGAACGAGAAGCCGCAGGGCGAGACGATTGCCTACGACACGCTCTTGAACGCCTGGAAGGCGGGCAAGGTTCGCTGAGGCCGGGTTCCGGCTGAAAGATGCGCCCCGCCGGTCGAGCTGACCGGCGGGGCGCTATTCTTTGGACGCAACGACTTTGTCACCGATGAACATCACCTTCCGCTGCGACCCCAAGCTGATCGACCTGCTGCCGCAGCCCGTGCCGGCCAAAACGCTGTTGCCCGCGTGGCTGCGGCAGATGGCGCCGCGAGCAGCTTCGAGCGTGCACCAGCGCAGCATCCGAACGGTCAAGCAATGCCCGCCCTTCGTCGACGCGATGACGCACGGCTTCATGCTGCTGCTGCCATGCGACGTGCGGGTGCGCGCCGGCGAATTCAGCTGGGACTGGCCGCTGCCCCCACTGACGCTCGCGGGCCATCCGCGCGCGCCGCTGAGTTTTCACGTGCCCGAGCAGATCGCCGGCTCGCCGCTGGCGCGCGGCAAGCAGTCGGCGATCAAGTTCAACAGCTTCTGGACCATCGAGCTCGAACCCGGCTGGTCGCTGCTCGCGATGCACCCGGTGAATCGCGACGACCTGCCGTTCCGGCTCGTCACCGGGCTGGTCGACGCCGACCGCTTCAACGCGGTCGGCATCAACTTCCCCGCAGTCTGGGTCGACCCCGACTTCGACGGCGTGCTGGCGCGCGGCACGCCGATCGCGCAGTGCTGCGCGGTGCCGCGCGAAGCGCCGACGCTGGTGTGCGAGCCGATGTCGGGCGCGCACGTGGCAGGCTACGACGCCTTGGCCGAGAAGATCATGTCGGGGCCCGGCGTCTACCGCAAGGGCTACCGCAGCAAACGCGGACCGGCGTGACTCCGACGGCGCCAGTGGCTCAAGGCGGCAGGTCGCGCAAGTTGTCGCGGAGCGCGTTTAGGTCGATCCACAGGCGCCCGACATTCGCCGACGCGAGGGCATGTGCGATGCGCCCGAAGGTGTCGTCGTTCAGCCGGTAGGCGCGGCCGTAAGCGCGCATTGCTTCGTCGATGCGGCCGGCGTCCTGCAACACGATACCGAGGTTGACTTCGACCTTGGCGCGCGGCGGGCCGAGCGTCAGCACCCGGCGCAGCGCGGCTTCCGCACCTGCCAGGTCGCGCAGGTCGTGCCGCGAGAGGGCCAGCGCGAACCAGGCATCGACCTTCATCGGCGCGAAGGCCACCGCCTGCGACAACTCTTGCGCTGCCTCGAACGCGTCGCCGTTCGCCGCCAGCGCGAGCCCGAGCGCGTGCGCCACATCGCCCGCCACGAGCCGTGAAGGCGCGTGGTCGGGGCGCAGCGCCAAGCTGTGCGCAATGCTCAGCCGGGCGCGTGCCAAGTCACCTTCCTTCAGGCACAACACCGCCAGCAGTTGCAGCACCGCCGGCTCCGGCGGGTGGGCCGCCAGCGCGTGTTCACACAGCAACTTCGCGCGCTCGGCTTGGCCGGCATTGACATGCTGGATGGCGAGTGCAAGGCAGTGTTCGGCCGAGCCGGGCTTCGGGTTCATGCCGAGATGCTACGCGCCCGACTCGCGCGGCTAGCCGTGCGCGCGTCGGCCCGCCACCGATGGGCAGTCAGGCGTGCATCACCTTGTCCTCGAAGCCGAGCGCTGGCGCACCGGGCCGCATCGAATCGGGGCCTTGCAACACATCATCATGTCGACTCCGCCGCCGAGTGCTTGACGATAGACTCCGGGCGCTTCTTCGCCGCGGCCGTCGAAGAACAGGTCAGCCTCGATTTGCATGACGTCGCCGTGATTTGATGAGTTGACCCTGGCCGGTCGCTACCCGCCCAGAGAAGCATCGACGATGCCCGCACGTGCACGGCGAACGGCGACTCGTCGGGTCGGCGCAGCCGCGCAAATTGTTTGCAGCCAGACGCACTCAACGTCGCGCGCAACACTCAGCCCCAACCGGCTGCGATCCAGGCATCTACCGCCCGCTCGAGCACCGGCAGCGAACGGAGGTCGAGGTCGAGCACGACGCTGTGAAACTGGCGGATGTCGAAGCGCGCACCGGGCGCCGCTTCCGCCCGGTCGCGGCTCGATGATCTTTAGCTTGCCAGACATGCAGGCCGGTGGCGAGCATCGTCGCGAGGACGATGCGATGAGCGCGCGAGATCGGCTTCACGCGTCCGTCGCAGGCGCGGCGGCGCGCCCGGTGCCGAACAATGCCGGCGTGCCCGCGTGCCGCCAGCCCCAACAAACGCGACGCGGCACTGAGGCACACTCGCCCCCCACGATGTCCCGCTTGTCACGCCTGCCCGGAATCCTGTTCGCTCTCGCCGCCGGCCTGATGTGGGGACTGGTGTTCGTCGGCCCGCTGCTGCTGCCGGAATATCCCGCGACGGTGCAAGCCTTCGGCCGCTACCTCGCGTTCGGATTGATCGCGCTGCCGCTCGCATGGTTCGATCGCACGAAGCTCGCGCAGTTGTCGCGCGCCGACTGGGGCGAGGCGCTCAAACTCGCGCTGGTCGGCAACATCGTCTACTACCTGTTCCTGGCGAGCGCGATCCAGCGCGCCGGCGGGCCACTGCCGACGATGATCATCGGCACCTTGCCGGTGGTGATCGCGATCACCTCGAAACTGCGTGTCGCGCGCGCTGGCGCGCGCGCGGAGACGTCGCTGGCGTGGGTCAGGCTGCTGCCGTCGCTGGCGCTGATCGGCGCCGGCATCGCGCTCGTGAATCACGTCGAACTGAAGCATCTGAAGTCCGACCCGCACGCCGACCTCACGCGCTACGCGCTCGGCGGCTTGCTCGCGGCCGGCGCCGTCGTGTGCTGGACCTGGTACCCGATCCGCAATGCCGAGTGGCTGCGTGCCCACCCCGACCGGAGCCCGCGCGGCTGGGCCACGGCGCAGGGCTTGATGACCTTGCCGCTGGCGTTGATCGGTTATGCGTCAACCTGGCTCTGGAGCCTGTGGTTCGACAACGGCGCCTCCACGCCAGGCGAAGCATTCGCGATGCCCTTCGGCCCGCGCGCCGCCGACTTTCTCTTGCTGATGTTCGCGATCGGGCTGTTTGCCTCGTGGCTCGGCACGCTCTGCTGGAACGAGGCGAGCCAGCGCCTGCCGCCGACGCTGGCGGGGCAGCTGATCGTGTTCGAGACGCTGGCCGCGCTGGGCTATGCGTTCGCGCTGCGCAAGAGCTGGCCGCAGATCGAGACCTTGATCGGCGTGGCGCTGCTCATCGCCGGCGTGATCTGGGCGGTGCGCACGCAGCCGGGGCGGGCGCGCGCCGACGTGCATCCCGACTGAGGCAACTCGGGTCGCGGCTGAACCCCGCCGCGGGGCGCGCGCACACGTTCAAGCCGCTGACAGCAGATGCTGCTCAGGCAAGGCAGATGGCAGCCGGCAAGCCCTCGGACGACGTTTCCCGAGGGGCCGCGCAACCGGTCACCGAACGAGGTCTTCCAAGTGCCATGGCTCGGGCCGCCCGAGAAGATTCTCCACAGCACGCGCGGTCTGCAGCAGCGCGGCGTCGCTTCCCGATGCGGCGCAGAGCTGGAGGCCGACGGGCAGTGTGCCGTCCAGCAGGTGCTGGATCGGCAGCGAGATGGCGCATTGATCGAAGAGGTTGCCGGGTCGGGTGTTCTGCGTCGCGAGGCGGTTCCAGGCCGTCACCGACTCGAGGGTCGGGAACTCCGCGACCGGGCGCGGCACCTCGGGCACGGTCGGCGTGATCCATGCGTCGGCGCCGGGCGCACGGTCGCGCATCATCTTGGCGAGGCTTTGCCGGCGAGCCGCCATCCGCGCGTATTCGTCGGCCGTGAACCCGGCCGCGCCCGAGAGCCGCGACGCGGCGACGGGGTCGAGACGATCGGCCTGACGCTCGAGCCGTTCGCGGCCGAGAAAGGCGACGACGTCGGCCGGCACGAGGCAGCGGAAGATCGCGTCGATCTCTGCCGCTTCGGGCACCTCGATCTCGACGATGACAGCGCCGGCGTCGCGCAAGCGTCGCGTGGCTTCGGCAAAGCCGTCGGCCACGGTCGAATCGAGGTTGTCCATGAAGTGACGCCTCGGCCACGCCAGACGCAGACCCGCCACGCACGGCGGGGCGCGCAGCGCGCGGCCGGCCAGGGCGGCCTCGACAGCAGCGGCGTCGTGTGCGCTGGCCGTGAAGATGCCCAGGCTGTCCATCGCGGGCGACATCGGGAACACGCCGTCGCAGGCCCAGTGCGTGTTGCTCGCCTTGAAGCCGACCACGCCACACAAGGCGGCCGGCCAGCGGACGGAGCCGCCGGTGTCGGAGCCGACGGTAAAGCCCGCGAGGCCGGCGGCCATGGCCACGGCCGAGCCATGGCTCGACCCGCCGGTCATGCGCGGCGTGTCGGCGTCGCAGGGGTTCCACGGCAGCGGGTGCGTCGGGTTGTAGCCGCCGAGCGCGAACTCGCTCGTTCGCGTCTTGCCGACGATCACGCAGCCGGCGCGCTTCAGGGCCCGCACGAAGCTGCCTTCGGGCGGCACGAGGTCTTGAATGTCGATGCGACTGCCGGCGGTGGTCGGCATCCCGTCGACGGTGAGGAGATCCTTCGCCGCGACCGGGATGCCCATCAGCGGACCGAGATCGATGCCAGCGGCCAGCAGCGCGTCGATCGCGCGGGCCTGGCGCATGGCGCGCTCGGCGTCGAGATGGGTGAAGGCCTGCAGCCGGGGATCGAGCGCGCCGATGCGTTCGAGTGCGGATTGGATGAGGCCGGCGGCCGTCGCGCGGCCTTGTCGCAGGTCTTGCGCCGTTTGAATCAGGCCGCCGGCAACGGGGGAAGTGGGCAGGTGCATGGGGTTCAAGGTGACGCAGGTTGCGGTCCGGTTGACGGTTCAGCAGCAGCGCCGTGCTGCCAATGCCTGCCGGGCACGGCCGCCATCAGTTCACGGGTGTAAGGGTGCTGCGGATTCGCATAGACGTCTGCCACGGCGCCGAATTCGACGATCTCGCCACGCCGCATCACGGCGACCGAATCGCAGACCTGGCTCGCCACGCGCAAGTCGTGAGTGATGAAGACGACCGTCAGTCCGAGGCGCACCCGGATGTCGGCCAGAAGCCGCAGCACTTGCGCCTGCACCGACACGTCGAGCGCCGAGACCGGTTCATCGGCAACGAGAATGTCGGGCCGCAACGCCAATGCGCGGGCCAGACCGATGCGCTGGCGCTGGCCGCCGGAAAACTCGTGCGGATAGCGCTCGGCCGCGCGCCTGTCGAGGCCCACCAGTTCGAGCAACTCGAACGTGCGCGCCCAGGCGACCGAGGCCGCCTCCCCGTGCACCATCGGTCCTTCGGAAATGAGTTGACCGACCGTGCGGCGCGGGTTCAACGACCCGAAAGGGTCCTGGAAGACCATTTGCATGCGCTTGCGCACCGGCCGCAATGCGCGCTGGCCGAGCGGCACGACGTCGATGCCGTCGATGCGGATCTCGCCGCTGTCGGGCTGCAGCAACCGCGTGATGCAGCGTGCGACGGTCGATTTGCCGGAGCCCGATTCGCCGACGATGCCCACGGTTTCGCCGCGGCGCACATCGAAGCCGACCGACACCAGCGCGTTCACGCTGCGCGCCGGCCCGCCGAACAGGCCGCCGCCGGAGCGATAGCTCTTGTGAAGCCCCTTGATGCTGAGGACCACCGGCGCGCCCTCGAAATTTCGGCGCGGGCCGGGCACGAGACTGGGGACCGCCGCCAGCAGCGAGCGTGTGTAGTCGGCCCGCGGGCGGCTCAGTACCTCGTCCGCCGCGCCCTGCTCGACCAGCCGACCATGCTGCATCACGGCGATGCGGTCGGCGATGTCGGCCACCACGCCGAAGTCGTGCGTCACGAAGATCACGCCCATGCCCTTGCGGCGCTGGATGTCGCGGATGAGCGCGAGGATCTGCGCCTGCGTGGTGACGTCGAGCGCCGTGGTGGGCTCGTCCGCGATCAGGATGTCGGGCTCGAGCGCCAGCGCCATCGCGATCATCGCGCGCTGCCGCTGGCCGCCCGACAGCTGATGCGGGTACGCGTTCAGAATCTTGGCGGGCTCGGGCAGGTTCACCGCTGCCAGCATCTCGAGGACTCGCCCCCGCCGTACTTCGCGGGTGCCGGCCTGGTGGATCTCGAGCACTTCATCGATCTGCGCGCCGATGCGCAGCACCGGGTTGAGCGCGGTCATCGGCTCCTGGAAGATCATCGCGATGCGGTTGCCGCGCAATGCGCGCATCCGTTGCGGCGATGCGGCCAACAGATCTTCGCCGTTGAAGAGGATCCGCCCGGCGCTCGGCTGCACATGGCTCGAGGGAAAGAGCCCGAGCACCGCGCGCGACATGACCGATTTTCCGGAACCCGATTCGCCGACGACGCACAGGATCTCGTTTCGCGACAGCTCGAGGCTTACCTTTTCGACCGCGTGAGCCCGGTCGGCCTGTGCCGGCAGGTCGATGGTCAGGCCATCGATGCGAAGCAGCGCCGCTGGCGCGTTCATGCCGAACGAAGCCTCGGGTTGAGTGCGTCGTTCAACCCATCGCCGACGAGGTTGATCGCCATCACGGTCAGCAGGATCGCAAGACCCGGGATCGCGCAAATCCACCAAGCGGTTCGCAGCACCGACCGGCCGGAGCCGATGATGAAACCCCAGCTCATCGTGTTCGCGTCCGACAGGCCGAGGAACGAGAGGCCCGACTCCACCAGGATCGCGGTGGCCACCATCAGCGACCCGGTGACGATGATCGACGAAAGCGTGTTGGGCAGGATGTGCACGAAGATGATGCGCGCATGGCCCATGCCCATCGACACGCAAGCCTGCACGAACTCGCGGCTTCGCATGGCCATGAATTCGCCGCGCACGAGCCGGGCCATGGGCGGCCAGGAGACGAGCGCGATCGCGAAAATGACGCTGCCGATGGACGCCCCCAGCACGGCCACGAGGAGGATGGCGAAGAGGAAAAACGGAATCGTCTGGAAGAGTTCGGTCAGCCGCATCAGCAGGGTGTCGCTCCGGCCGCCGAAGTAGCCTGCCAGGCCGCCGATGGTCACGCCGACGACGGTCGCGATGACGGTTGCGACGACGCCCACCAGCAAGGTCGTGCGGGCGCCGTACAGAACGCCCGCGGCCATGTCGCGGCCGAGCATGTCGGTGCCGAGAAGGTGGTCGCCGAACGGCGGTTGAAAAGGCTTGCCGACCATGCCGAAAGGGTCGCCCGGGTAGAGGACGTTCGCGAGCGCAGCGGCCGCCAGGACGAACAGCAGGAGCACCAGCCCGATGACCGCCGGACGGTGACGCATGAAGCGTTGGAAGCCACTGTGCATGGAACCCTGCCGATGAGATGCGAGCCGAGCCCTCAGCGCAGTTCGATGCGTGGATCGAGCACCGAGTACGCGAGATCGACGATGAGGTTGACGACCACCACGAGGCAGGTCGACACGAAGAAGATGCCCAGCAGCAGGTTGAGGTCGCGCGCGAAAAGCGCCTCATACGCGAGCAGCCCGAGGCCCGGCCATGCGAACACGGTTTCGACCACCACCGCGCCGCCGAGCAGCGCCCCGGCCTGCACGCCGGCCATGGTCACGATGGGAAGCAGCGCGTTGCGGAACACGTGGCGGCGCGCGATCTGCCGTTCCGTCAGGCCCTTGGCGCGCGCTGTGACGACGTAGTCCATCGAAAATTGCTCGAGCACCGAGGCGCGCATCAGGCGGGTGTAGAGCGCGAGATAGAACATGGTCAACGTCAGCGCGGGCAGCACGAGGTGGTGGGCGATGTCGCGCCACTTGGCGCCGCCTTCGTGGAACGCGGCGATTTCCTGCATGCCGCTGGTCGGGAACCAGCCGAGCTTGATCGAGAACACCACGATCAGCATCAGGCCGGCCCAGAACACCGGCGTCGCGTAGGCGAGCACGGTGAGCATCGAGATCATGTTGTCGCGCCAGCGGTTCAGGTTGCGGGCCGCGAGACTGCCGAGCAGGGCACCGGTGCCGACCGAGACGATGAACACGGTCGCCATCAGCAGCAGGGTCGGCCCGAGCCTCGAGAGAATCAGTTGGATCACCGGCATGCTGTGGCGAAACGAATAGCCGAGATCGAACGAGACGACGCGCTTCAGGTAGATCAGCAACTGCATCCAGAGCGGCTGGTCGAGCCCGAAACTCTGGCGCAGCTGCGCCATGAACTCCGGCGTGGCCGACCCGGCCTCGCCGGCCAGGACGTCGGCAGCGTCGCCCGGCGCAAGTTGCAGCAGCAGGAAGTTCAGCGTCGCGATGATCAGCACCGTCGGCACCGCCTGCAGCAGGCGGCGCCCCGCATACGCGGCGCTTCGGGTCCAGGCCATGAGGTTGCGGGGTGCCGGCTACTTCAGGAGCCAGACCTGGTCGAACGAGGAGTACATGCCCAAGGGGCTGAGCGGGAAGTTGTGGACCTTCTTGTTGTAGACGGTGGTGAACTGCAACTCGTGCACGTACACCAGCGGGCTCGCCTCGACCACGCGCTTCTGGAACTCGTGATACAGCGCGGCGCGCTTCTTCAGGTCGATCTCGACCGAGGCCTTGTCCATCAGCTCGTCGGTCTCCTTCGAGCTCCAGCGGGAATCGTTGACGAACACCGTGCCGGGTTTGATGGTGTTGGAGTGGTACAGGCGGTGCACGCCGATCACCGGGTCGGCCAGGGTCTGGATCCAGTTGCTCGTGAGCTGGAAGTCGTAGGCGGTGTAGATGCGGCGCAGCCAGGTCGGCACGTCTTCATAGCGCAGCGTCACCTTGATGCCCAGCTTGGCGAGCTGCTGCTGCGTGTACTCGCCGAAGCGGCGCCACTCTTCGCCGTAGGGGGTGATGTCGTGGACGATCTCGAAGCGCACGCCGCCGGCGCCGCGCGGTTTGCCAGCCTCGTCGAGCAGCTTGTTGGCGATCGCGATGCCGTCGGGCAGGTTGTAGTTCTTCACGTCCGGCGTGAACAGGCCATTGGCCGTGAAGTTCGAATTGATCGGGCCGGTTGCAGGCTTGCCGAACCCGAACCAGACGTTGTCGATGACGAACTTGCGGTCGATCGCGTAGGCCACGGCCTGACGCACCCTCACGTCGTCGAACGGCGGCTTGGTGGTGTTGAAATCGAGCTCGACGATCGGCGCTTGCATCTCGTAGCCCTTGGAGGTGACCGCGATATGGGGCAGCGCCTCGAGCCGCTTGACGTCCACCGGTGGCACCGCGTTGAAGCCGCCGATATGCACCTCCTGCGTTTCGAGCGTGGCGGAGCGCGTGCCACCGTCCGCGATGAATCGGGCCACGATGCGATCGAGATACGGCAACCCGGGCTTGCGGTAATCGGGGTTGCGGTCGAAGCGCATGAACTGGCCCTTCTGCCACTCCACGAACTTGTAAGGCCCGGTACCGACGGGCGTGTTGGCGCTCGGGTGGCGCGCG
>JANXVK010000046.1 GCA_025351675.1 Rhizobacter sp. | reverse complement strand
ATCGAGCCGCCAACGATGTCGAGCCGCACCGACTTGCCGGTCTCTTTTGCCGCCTGGCGCACGACGCGGTACAGGCGGTCCGACAGGCCCTCGAACTCGACCATGCGGGTGCGCAGCAGGTCGTCTTGCAGTTCGCGCGTCATGCGGGCCTGCGCGACGAGTTCGTCTTCGGTCACTTCGAGCGCGCGCTGCAGCGAGCGCTGCACGGTGGCGACGTCGTTGACAGACTCGGCCATCATCCGCGTCAGCTCCTGGAAGCGCGTGAAGCGATCGAACTCGAGCGGGTCGAACGATTGCGACGCAGCCTTCGCGGCTTCGAGCCGCGACGTCATCTGCACCTCCCCGTGGAACTCGATGTCGCGCAGCTGGGCGCGCAGGCGCTCCAGGTTTTCGGTCAGGTCGGCGAGCGAGGTCTTGATCTGCGCCACGCCAGTCTCGATGCGCGAGCGCGTGATGCTGACCTCGCCGGCCTGGTTCACGAGCCGGTCGAGCAGCGGCGCGCGCACGCGCACGGCCGACTGCACGCTCTGGGCGCGCTCCGGCGCCTTGCGCTCGCCGAGCGCCGTCAGCGGGAAGCGCGACCAATCGATCTCGGCCAGCGGCACCGGCGGCGCTGCCATGGCGAGCGACGCCTCGACGCGGACCTCCGCCACCGCCTCGGCGAGCGCGGCCGCGTCGGCCTGCGCAGCGACAAAGGCAGGATCGAGCCCGGCCGGCGCGCTGTCCGGCAGCGCCGTGGGCTCGTCCGTGGAGTCGACCAGCGGCGCGTGCAGCGAGCTCGGCGCGAAATCCGGCAGCGGCAGCCAGCCGGAATCACCGGCCGGCGGCGGCGCCACTTCGAGCAACACTTCGAGGGCCGGCGGCGCGACCACGGCGGGCAAAGCCTGTGCCGTGACAGCAGCGACCGCGGCAACCGGTGCCGGCTCGGCGGGCGCACCGCCGGCGCGCAGCGCCTCGAGCGTCAGCGACAACGCGTCGCCATGAGCCTGCAGGGTTTCGACATCCGCGGCGTCGACCGGTGGATGCGCGAGCAGCCGCTCGATGCGTGTTTCGAGTCGGTGCGCCATTTCGCCCAAGCGCATCGCGCCGGCCAGGCGCGCGCCGCCCTTCAGCGTGTGCAAGGTGCGCATGCACGCCGCCGGGTACGCCGGGTCGCCGGGCTTGCGGACCCACTCGCGCAGGCGGCTCGCAAGCTGGGGCAGCAGTTCTTCGGCTTCTTCGTCGAAGATCGGGAACAGTTCGGCGTCGACCGCATCGACCGCATCGATCACGTCGTCGCCATCGACCAGCGCATGCGCCGACGCGGCGCGCGGCGCCTTGACCGGAATCTCGCCGAACGGCTTCAGCTCGGCGACACCGAGCGGTTCGAAGTGCAGCTCGCGGCCGAAGATCGAGTCGGAGAGGGAGCTGGCGCTGGTCTCGGACGGGCTCGGCGGTGCGTGGTCGAGCGGCGCTGCAGCGACCACGCGCTCCGACGCGCCCGCGGCGAGCGCACCCGGTGCCGAGATCGGCGGCAGCTCGGCGGCCGCTGCCGCCGCTTCGAGGCGGCGCGCCGAACTGAGCTCATGCGCGGCCAGCCGTTCCAGCAGCTCCGGCGCCGGTTCTTTCAGGAAGCCGGCGGCGAACTGGTGCAGCAGCCGGCGGATCTCTTCGGCGGCGTCGACGAACAGGCGCGCCTCTTCGGGCGTGCCGTGGCCGATCGCGAGCGAGCGGGCTTGCGCGTGCTCGAGCAGACGCGCGAGCTGCGACAGGTCTTTGAACCCGACCGTGGCCGAACTGCCGGCGAGCGAGTGCGCGAGCGCGATCGGAGTCTCGCCAATCGGGCGGTGCAGCTCCATCGCCCACTCGGCGACCTCGGTGCTCAGGCGGCGCGACAGTTCATCGGCCTCGTTGAGGTAGATGTTGAACAGCGGAATGCCGATGCGCAGCGGCCCGACCACCTTGACGACTTCGTCGTCGAGGCCGCCGTGGCGCGACGCGGGTTCGGTCAGCGGCTCGGTCAGGGCCGGCGCGGACGGCGCGTCGGGCAGGACGAGATCGAGGTCGATCAAGTCGACCGGCCAATCGGCCAGGTCGTCCTCGATCGTTTCGGGCAGCGGCAGCGGCTCGGTCGGCCGCGCATCGAACGGCTCGGGCCGCTCGGCGGTTGTCGTGTCGAGCGGCGCGTGCCGGCTCGTGATCGACCAGTCCGAGGCCGCGTCGAGGTCGGCCAGGTCGAGCTCGAACGCCAGCGCCGGCACCGCGGCATCCGCCGGCGGCAGCGCGAACCCGGGTTCGGGCGCAGGAATCAGTTCGAGCGCGGCGAGGTCGAGGTCGGAAGCGCTCGGCAGATCGGCCGGCAGGCCGAGCGCGCCGTCCATCGAGAGGGACTCGAGCGCCGGC
>JANXVK010000557.1 GCA_025351675.1 Rhizobacter sp. | reverse complement strand
CACATCCGCACCGCGGGCACGCGTTTCTTCAGGTCGCGAAAGGCCGCGGTCAGCGCCGGCTCGGCGGCCGCCAGCCGGCCCTTGCCGAGCGCGGCGATAAGCAACAGTTCGGTCTGCCCGACGACCGACCAGAAGTCGGGTCGCTCGGCCGCGGCCCGGTTCAGGGAGTCGCTCAGCGCCTTCATCCGGTCGTCGTCGAGCGCCGGCAGATGCCCGTCCAGGAAGGCCGCGCGCAACTCGGCGTTGATGCAGTTTTTGGCCGGGTAGTGGCGGTTGTCGGCGCCCGACTTGCGCGCCATCGCCTCGGCGGCCGCGTAGTGCGTTACCGAGGCCTGCAGCGCCGCTTTCGCGGCCGCGTGGTGGCCCGCCTTCGTCTCGATCATCGTCAACCGGTTGAAGGCCGAGCCGAGCAGGTTCTCGCGCTCGATCGTCGCTTGCAGCGCGGCCAGGCGCTCGAGCCGCTCGATGCCTTCGGCGAGCCCCACGCGCGCGGCCGTCGCATCCGTCAGCGTGGCGGCGCGCCGGACCAACTGGTTGCCGAGTTGCTCGGCGGCGCGGAACGACGCGCTGCCGTCCTCGGCGTCGAGCGCGCTGCGCAACCACGCGATGGCGTCGTCGAGCGCGTTCGCCTCGGCATAGGCGACGCCGAATGCCTCGGCGACCGCGCCCATGCCGCCCCAGAGCGGCTTGAACTCGCCTTCAAGGTAGCGCAGCTTGTCGAGCTGGCGCGCCGGATCGGCGCCGCTGTACTGGCTGCGGATCGCGAGGGTCTCGAGCGCGAGCGTGAGCGACACCGGCGAGGCGACGCCGGCGAACTCGTCGGCCGGTGACGGCATCGGCGCCTGGGCGTCGACGCCGGCACGGCGCCAGCGCCATTCGGGGTCGCCGTAGCACTGGTAGGCGGCCCAGGTGTTGCCTTGGCGGTTTGCGTTCCAGGCCGTCGCACGGGCGACGCCAACCGCCTCGATGAAACGCGCGCCGCCGAGCAGCGACGCGTAGAAGGCAGTCGCGAACTTCTCGGCCGGTTCGTCCTCGACCGCCCAGCCGGCCGCGATCACGCAGCGCACGCCGACCTTGATCAGCTCTTCGGCAATCGTCGCCGCGAAGCGGGCGCGGTCGTACTGGAGCGCGGGGTTCGCCAGCACGGTCGCGGCGTCGCGGCCGGCGAGATGGCAGCAGTTCAGGAACACCAGCTCCGGCACGGTGCGCATCGCTCGCACCTCGTTGGCGCCGAGGTAGGTTTCGTGGCCCGAGAGCACGACGCCGCCGGTGCCGCCGGGGGCGCCGTGACCGGCGATGTGGACGACGCGGTAGCGGCGCTCGAACAGCGCGTTGATGATGGTCTGCGCGTCGTTCTGGTCGACCAACCGATGCACCTTGTCGTCGGCGACGCCGCTGCCCGGCGCGGCGAGCCGGTCGGCCACCGCGATCGCCTCGCGGCGCGCGCCGTCCAGGCGCGGGTACAGCGCCGGGTCGCACAGCGGCTCGCCGATCACGAGCACGCCGTCGTCGGCGTTGGCGTCCATCACCTGCGCGCGGAACGACGCGACCCGCAGCTTGCGCACGAGCTTGCAGCGGATCGACCACGGCCGCCGGTCCGACGACTGCGCGTCGGGGTGGGTGTCGAGCAGCTCCCACGGGATGCCTGCGGTCTCGGGCTGCAGCTCGAGCACCATCTCGCTGGTGCCCCCGAGAAAGGGCTCGACCTCCACCGGCACCAGCAGGTTGAACAGCGTGCGGCCGATCTGCGGGTCGGTGTTGGCGTCGTTCGATGCCTTCGCGACGAGCTCGCGCAGCAGCGTGCCTTGGGCATGCTGGGCGCGCAGTTCGGTGCGCGCGCGCTTGGTGTCGATCGTGTACGCGATGCACGGGTTGGCCTCGTCGGTGCCGGGCACCCGCAGCGCGCTGATGAAGTCGTAGGCGGCGCCGCGGTAGCTGGACTCGAGCGAGCGGCGCATCGCGCCCGCGCCGAACCCGACCTTGCCGACCAGCCGCAGCCGCGTCGGCGCGGCCTGCTGCTGGAGCTGCAGCGCGCGCCAAGCCTCGGCGGCGCGCTCGAGGTAGAGCTCGACCAGCGTCAGCTGCGAGATCTGCGGCCAACCGTTCTCGTGCAGCTTCTGGTTCGCCTCGAGCGCGCCCTGCGCGATCAGTTGCGCCGAGCTGCCCGGCGTGATGCCGGTGCCGCCGCTGCCGATCAGCGTGGCCGCCATCTCGAACTGTGCCGGCGCGCCGCCCTCGCGCTCAGACAAGCGCTGCGCATACGCCAGCACCGCCTGGCGCACCGTGAAGACCAGATCGACCGCCTTGAGCTTGCCCTCTTCGCCGAGCCCGGCGACGACGACGGCCATCGGCCGCGCCATCTCGAACGGGTTGTCGGGGTTCTTGCGCAGGTTGCCGAAGATCTGGTGCGAGCCGGCCTCGTCCGGATACAGGCCGGCCTCGAACGAACGGCTCATGCTGCGGTTGACGAGGCGATCGACGACCGCCTCGGCGCCGTTCAGCGTGAGCGGGTGGTAGTGACCGATCAGCAGCGGCTGGCGGACGAATTTCAGGTCGCCGTTCAGCACCGTCACGCTCAGTGCGGTCGAGCGGCCGCTGCGACCCGCGGCCGGGCCCTTCGGCCCGGTGTTGAACACATCGGACTCGCGCGACGGCGGGCGGGCATCGTTCAAGCCGCGCGACGGCCGGCTGCGCACCAGCGCCAGCGGCACGGCGGGTGGCGTTTCGGCCGAGCGCGCGCCGCGGGTCGTGGCCTCGAAGCTGTCGAGCCGGCGCGTCTGCCCGGTCGACAGCAGCTCGATGTAGGCGGCGAACGCCGAGCTCACGTCGGGCAGCTTGCCGTGCTCGGCGTCGAGCTTCCAAGTGCGCACGCCGGGCAGCAGCGCACTCGCCAGCGGCACGCGGCCGTCGCCGTCGTTGGGGGCGTTGAGGTACTCGAGGCCGTCGACGCCGACCTCGTAGCCGGCCGGCGTGAACTCGGCGTGGCCGATCACGAGCAGCATCTTCTGCGCGTCGGTGCCGAGATCGGCCACCTGCGCATCGAGCCGGCGCCGCAGCGCAACGGCCTAGTCGAGCACCGCCTGCGGCGGTGCGAACCACTCGTAGATCGTCTTCTGCCGGCCTCCGTCGTGCCAGACGCTGCGGTCGACCAGCGCGGCCATGTCGTCGGCCGCGAGCTTGGTCCAGGTGGCTTCCTTGTCGAGCCCGAGCGCCGGATCGAGCAGGCCGGCCTGGAGCTGGAGGAAACCGGGCATCGCCGCCATCATCCGGCGCACGCCGCCGTTGTCGAACAGCGAGCCGACCGCGACCAGCGCGTTGCCGAAAGTGTCGTCGCCCGACAGCGTCTGCATCGGTGCCCACGAGCCGCCGTTCGGCGTGCCCAGCATCAGCAGGCGGGCGCCGTCGCGCGCCATCATGCGCTTCCAAGTGTCGGGCTTCTCGAGCCGCAGCGTGCGCGCGACCAGCCCGCCCATCGAGTGCGCGAGGATGCGCACCGGCTGCTGGCTGGCGCTGCGCTCGGCGAGCCGGGCGTCGATCTCGACGGCCAAACGCCGCGCTTCGTCCTCGATCGGGCGGCGCCAGTCGTAGGCGAACGGGATCACCTCGTGCGTGTCGGCCAAGCGGTCGATGAGGTCGTCGTAGCTGAGGCCGATCGGGCCGTCGGGTTCGACGCGCGACGCGGTGGCCGGATCCCAGGCGAGCTTCTTCAGCCCGTTGACGAAGCGAAAGCCGAGCCAGATGCGCTTGCCGTCGAGCTTCAGGTTCGAGCCGAGGATGCCGGGCAGCACGATCACGGCCGGGCGGTCGCCCGGGTTCGTGCCGGGCGCGCCGCGCGAGCGCGCCACGGCGTAGGCGGCGCGCGAGCCGCTCGCGTCCTTGCCGGCCCACGAGAGTGGGCCGATGGCCTCGAAGTCGGCCGGCTCGGCGTCGAACAGCGCAGCGCTGATCGCGGCCACGCTGCGGTCGTTCGAGAAGTAGTTGAAGTGCGAGACCTTCGCGCCGCGGTCGAGCAGAAAGCTCGCAGCCGGCGGCGCGTTCGGCGCGGTCAGGCGCGGCGCGCCGCCGTACATCGAACGGGTCTGCACGACGAGGTCGTTGTCGGTCCAGTAGAACGCGTCGGACAGCAGCGTTTTGACCCACGAGCCGATCGAGTCGCCCTGCAGGTCGCCAGCGATCACCCGCAACTCGCCGGGCAGGGTCTCGCTGGCCATTTTGAGCCAGTCGACGATGGCACTGCCGGGCATCATCGCCTCGAGCCCCGGCAACTCGGTCGGGTCGGCGCGCCGCAGCGCGACCTCGTGCAGGAAGTCGACCAGCTCGGCGCTCACCGTGAGCCCGGCCAACTGCAAGCCCCATTGCAGCACCGACAGGTAGGCGTCGAGCCGCTTCGACGCCAGCAGCGTGCCGCGCGCCGGGCAGGCGACGCGCACGACGCGCTCGACCTTCAGGCCCTTCTTCTGCGCCATCGTGACCAGCGCTTGCAGGTCGGTGCGATGCACCGCGTACTTCGCGTCGGCGAACAGCGCGAGTTCGTCGGGCCCGAGCGCGCCGCCGCCGCAGGCGCGCGCGAGCACCTCGGCCACCAGCCCGCCGCGCGAGTGCGTGACGAGGTGCAGCCGAGCGCCCGCCGGCAGCGCCTTGACCAGCGCGAGCGCGTTGGTGATCGGGCTCTCGCCCATCGTCGGGTGGTCGAGCGCGTAGACGCGGCTCTTGTAGTGCGTGAACAGGTCGCGCACCGTCTGCGGGTGCATCGTCCACAGCTTGCCGAAGGTGCTGACCGTGTCGACGAAGGTACCGTGCACGAGCATCAGCAGCGGGCCACCATCGTCGGCCGCGGGCACGCTGGCGAGCTTGCGGCCGCTGCCCTTCAGCGACTTCGGCAGGGGCTCAGGGCCGAGCCGGTACACGCCCTCGTCGACGGCGCCGTCGAGCTTGCGCGTGGCGAGTGCCGTGACGATGCCGACCGCCGGGTCCTTTAACAGACCCGTGACGACCTCGAACGCGCTCAGCGCGGCCTGGCCCAGCCAGCCCCGCGTCGCACCGCGCGTTGCGCCGGCTTCGAGCCCGGGCCAGCCGAGTTGCGCCGACACGGTGACCTCGGCCGCAGCGGCGTGGGAGCCGCTGCGTGTCGCGCCGGCGGCCTGCGCGCGCAACAGGTCGCGCGCGTCTTCGGGGTGCAACACCAGCGTCGGGCCGTTCGCGATCGTCAGCACGACGACGTCCTCGCCCGGCCGCGCAGTGACGCGCACCGCATCGCCGCTGCCGCGTTGCGCGCCGACGCGCACCGAGACCTTCACCGTGCCCGCGCTGCGCCCGCGCACGGTCGTGGCGCCGGCCGGTTGCACTTGGCCGGGGATGATGAAAGTGATGTCGTTTGCGCTCATCGTCAGCCTCGGAAGGTGTGAATCTCAGACCGTGAACGGCTTTTGTTTCAGGAATCGCGCGGTCGGCCCGAGCACGAACAGGTTCGGCGACTGGCTGCGCGGCAGGCCGGCGCGGATCTGGTTGTGGAAGGTGTTGTAGTTGCCGGCGAATCTGCCACGGTTCCAGACCTTCAGCAGTTGCTCGGTGAACGCGCCGTTGTGGTCGCCGTCCATCGAGGTCTGGTTGTCCTGGCAGCCCGAGATCAGCACGACGCCGGGCCTGAAGCGGCCGACCAGCGCGGTCGCCTCGGCCGCGGCGCCAAGCTGCGCGAGCGCCTCGTCGGGGTCGGTGAAAGCCTTGCGCGCGGCGGCCGCCACGTCGGTCTGCAGCTTGTCGTAAAAAGCGTGGTGCTCGGCGTAGACGCGGCGCGCCACGGCATCGGGCATCAGCTTCGGACGCTGGTTCGGCGGTGGCGGCGGCGGCGCGATCTCGCGCGTGACGGTGCCGCTGTGGCAGCTGTCGGAGAACACCAGAATGCGCACGCCGGCGGCGAAGCGGCTGAGCTCGAAGTAGAGCTCGTCGTCGAGCAGCTGGCCGTCGTAGAGGCACCACGTCTCGTCCTTCTTGTCGTCTTCGTCGGCGTTGGCATCGGGCATCTGGCCGCCATGGCCCGAATAGGTGAGCAGGAACAAGTCGCCCAACTTGAGCGCCTTGGCAGCGCTGCGCATGCCGGCGAGCAGGTTGGCGCGCGTCGCCTTCTTGGTCAGCAACACGCTGGCCTTCATGCCCATCGACTTGGCGATCGCCGCCATGTCGTTGGCGTCGAACTCGCAGGCGGCCAGCGGGCCGTCCCAACCACCGTAAGCGGCGGCGCTGACGAGGTTGAGGCCGAGGTTCAGCGCCAGGCCCTTCGGCTTGGCGGCGACGGTGGTGTTGGCAGAGCTGGACATGGTGCGTCTCGCTGGTCTCATGCCGCGTTCACCGCGGCGGTGTGGGGTGCACCCGCAGGGCGGCTGGTGCGAGGCATGATGGGCGCGACCACCGGGCGTCGCCACCCCTGGTTCATGGGACGAACAGGCTGGCCAGCACCTCGCGGCGCGTGCCGGCATCGATGCGCACCGCGTCGATCCAGCGGAAGCGCTCGGGGGCCGCGCCGAGCACCGCCTCGGCCGCCGCGGCACGATCGGTCTGCGCATCGACCAGCACGATCACGCGCAGCGCCCGGCCGCGCGAGCGAGCGTGCCGAGCTCATACGCACAGCCGGCGTTATGCGTCTGGAAACCACGCAGATCCATCAGCACCACGTCGCTGGCGCGCACCAGCGCGTGCAGCGCGTCCTGCCAGGTGGTGTCGTGGCAATAGCATTCGTTGACGCGGTAGCGGCCATCGGCATCGGGCGCGAGTTGGAACCCGGCCACGCGCGGTGCGACCTCGGCAGCGCTGCGGATGAAGCGGCTCGCCAGTGCGCCGTCGAGGAAGGTGAAGATGTCGTCGCCGTCGAGCGTGCGGTCGGCCAGGTCGGTGCCGGCGATCAGCACGGTATTGCCCGACAGGCGCCAGCGTTCGATGACGTGATCGAACAGCGCCTGCACCTGCGCGTCGTGCTGGAACACGCGCAGAACCAGCAGCGTCGGCGCGCGGCCCGGCGGGCGCTGCCGGCGCGCGTTGAGCGTCATCACGAGCGGGATCCACGCCAGCGGCAACAGCAGCGCGATACCGCGCCAGCCGACCGAGCTCGCGACCGTGACCGCCTGCACCACCTGCGACACGGCCCAGATCGACGTGAACATCACCATCAGCTCCGACAGCTGCTGGCGCGCATACGCGCGCGCCAGCCATCGCCCGAGGCGCTGCAGCGGCCACTACGCGATCGCCCACGGCAGCAGCGCGAACAGCACGATCACGGTGGTCGCTCCGAGCCAGCTCGGCAGGTGCATCAGCAGCGGCGAGCGCTGCTCGACCAGCGCCGCCAGGCCGTCGACACCGAGCGTCGAGGCCCACATCAGGCCGATGAACGGCGGCAACAGCCACGGCGCGACTGCGCGCGTCGCGCTGCCCATGAACAGCAGCACGATCATCGCCAGCGCCGGGCCGATCTCGGCCGCGAGGCCGAGCATCAGTTCGAGCGGGCCCGGTTCGATCAAGCGCCACAACATGACCGCGAAGCAGACCCCGCAGAACAGCGCCAGCGCGCCGAGCAGCCGCGCCCGCGACCAGTGCCACACCAAGCCGAGCACCGGGATCACCGGCCACAGGTGCATCAGCGCGAGCACCGCCGCGCG